>JBBKXP010000154.1:0-3333 GCA_037969545.1 Paracoccaceae bacterium
GCGAAGGCGTCGGCGTCGAAATCCCTGTCGATCCGCAGCCCTTGGAGATCGGCAAGGGCCGGATCGTGCAGACCGGCAATCAGGTGGCGATTCTGTCATTCGGCACCCGCCTGTCCGAAGTCATGAAAGCTTGCGAGGCATTGGCGGCCAAAGGGATCAATCCCACCGTCGCCGATGCCCGTTTCGCCAAACCGCTGGACCGCGATATGATCCTCGGGCTGGCCACCGGGCATGACGCGCTGATCACCATTGAAGAGGGCGCGATCGGCGGGTTCGGCTCGCACGTCGCGCAACTGCTGGCCGACGAGGGCGTGTTCGACACCGGGCTGAAATACCGCAGCATGGTTCTGCCGGATGTGTTCATCGATCAGGCGAATCCGGCGGATATGTATGCGGTCGCCGGGCTGAATGCGGCAGATATCGAAACCAAGGTGCTCGAGGTTCTGGGTGTAGCAAAAATAGGCTCTAAACGGGCCTGAGTCACCCGTTGGCCAGAAGGCTGGCCAACCCCGCACGATAGTCGGGAAACAACAGTTTCACACCCAGTTCGTCCTTGATGCGATTGTTTCTGACCTTCTTGGATTCTGCATAGAAACTGCGGGCCATCGGGGTCATATCGGCCGTTGCGAAATCTTCGGCAGGCGGCACCGGCATGCCCAGCAGATCGGCAGCATATGCGATCACATCCTCGGGCGGCGCCGGATCGTCGTCACAGACGTTGTAGATGCCCCCGGGGTTGGGCCGGGCGATGCTGGCGTCCAGCACCTGCGCGATATCGGCGACATGGGTCCGGCTGAAAACCTGCCCCGGCTTGACGATCCGTCGCGCCGTGCCCTGGCGGACCTTCTCGAACGGGCCGCGCCCCGGGCCATAAATCCCCGCAAGGCGGAAAATATGCAGCGGCAGCCCGGGAATACCGGCCCACTCCGCCTCGGCCCGCACCCGCAGTTGCCCGCGTTTGGTCAACGGGGAAAGCGGGCTGTTTTCATCCACCCAATCGCCGGCATTATCGCCATATACGCCAGTGGTGGACAAATACCCGACCCATGCGAACTGATCAGCGCGGGCCGCGATTTCGTCTCTGATAATGCCCAGAACGGGGTCACCGTCATCCGTCGGTGCAGCGGAGATCAGCAGATGCGTCGCCTTGTCCAGCGCCGGACCCATGTCGGCCCCCGGCCAGATGCGCGGCTCGACACCTTCGGCCATCAATTGCATGGCCTTGTCGTCTGACCGCGTCGTGCCGATCACGCGCCAACCGTCGCGCAGCAACCGCCGTCCCAGCACCTGCGCACAATAGCCATGTCCGAATGACAAGAGCGTCCGGCTCACTTGCCCTTCCAGACCGGATCGCGCTTCTCGGCAAAGGCCCGCGCACCTTCCTTTTGGTCCTCGCTGGCATAAAGCGCATCGACACTCGGCAACTGGCGTTTGGTGATCCGGTTCATGACGTCCTGAAACTTGGAATCCTCGGCATCCCGCACGACCTCCTTGATCGCCGCATAAACAAGCGGCGGTCCGGCAGCGATCAGGTCGGCCATCTCCCAAGCCTCAGATAGCAGGCTCTGTGCAGGCACGATTCGGTTAACGATACCCCAGCGGTGCGCCTCGTCGGCGTCGAACCAACGCCCGGTCAACAGCAATTCCATTGCGATATGGTAGGGCATGCGCTTGGGCAATTTGACGCTCGCCGCATCCGCCACCGTGCCGGACCGGATTTCTGGCAAGGCAAAGGTCGCATGTGCCGCCGCCAGAATGATATCGGCCGACAGGGCAAGCTCGAGCCCGCCACCGCAGCAGATGCCATTGACGGCAGCGATCACCGGCTTGTTCATCCCGCGCAGCTCCTGCAAACCACCAAAGCCGCCAACGCCATAGTCACCATCGACGGCATCGCCGGCGTTCGCCGCCTTCAGATCCCAGCCGGGGCAAAAGAATTTCTCGCCCGCCCCGGTGATGATGGCCACTCGCAAGCCTGGATCGTCACGGAAACCGGCAAAAACCTGCCCCATGATCCGGCTGGTCGCCAGATCGATGGCATTCGCCTTGGGCCGGTCCAGCGTCACTTCAAGGATTGCACCCTTGGTGCGGGTCTTGATCGGGTCGGTCATGGCGCTCTCCGGATCAGGGCGTCGGCGGCGATGGCGCTGGTCGGGGTGCAGATCAGCGGGTTCACTTCAACCTCTTCGAGAGTCGCCGCATTGGCAAGGACATAGGCCTGAACCGACGCGATGGCCGCCAGAATTGCAGTAAGGTCGGCCGCTGGCCTGCCCCTGAATCCTGTCAAGAGTCTGTGACACTTCAGTCTTGCCAGAGCCTGTTTTATCGCTTCTGCCGATGCCGGAACTAAGAGCGAGACGGAATCCTGCAAGATTTCTGTCAGCGTGCCGCCCGCGCCGATGGTCAACACGAAGCCGTGCGCCGGGTCTTTGACGACACCCACCAGCAGTTCCACAACGCCGCCCGTGACCATCTCTTCGATCAGGAACGAATTCGCCGTCATGCGCTGCGCCGCCAGTGCCACCCGCGCGCTGTCGGCCAGATGCAAAATCACTGCCCCGGCCTCGGTCTTGTGCGCAATGCCTTCGCCCTTAAGCGCGAATGGCGCAGTCAGACCCCGCGCCGCATCCGCCGCTTCACTCGGCGTTTCAGCCGCCGCCGAACGTGGGACAACGAGGCCAAATTCGGCCAGCGCGGCCTTTGCGGCAGCCTCGGTCAAGGTTGCGCCATCGCGAGCCGGCGTCGGGAGCAACAGGTCGGACCCAAGGTCGGGCGCAGGTCGCAGAATCGCAGCCTCCGCTGCCCGGATCGCTTCGGTCAACCCGTTCAGCGGCACCACGCCACCGGCCATCAACCGCGCCGCGACTGCTTCCGGCAGCAATTCCGGCAGGGTCGCCACCATCGCCAGATGACCACCAGTCGCCGCCCGCGTGGCGAGGGCCGCCTGAATCGCGCACTCCCAATCCGACGCATCGCAACGGTCGGCGCGGGGAAAATCGACGATCAGCAGGGTCAATGCCAAATCAGGGTCTATCATGGCGGTAAACGCTGCCGTCATCGCGTCTGTATTGCGCCAGATATAGGTATGATAGTCGAGCGGATTGGCCAATGTAACCTTCGGCCCTAGCGCCGCGAACAGGTCTGCGCGCTGCCGCCGGTTCAGCGGCGGAAAGGTCAATGGACGACCATGTGCGGTGTCGGCCGACAACGATGCCTCGCCCCCCGAACAACTGATCGACGCGATCCGCCCCGACGGCAGCGGACCCGTGACCTGCAACATCTTCAGAGTTTCGAGAAACGTCGGCAGGTCGTCTACGCGGGCAATTCCCAGCC
>JBBKXP010000155.1:0-6050 GCA_037969545.1 Paracoccaceae bacterium
GTCAGGCGCAGGCCACCAAGGCTGATCACCGCCTGCGACAGCGTGTCGAATGCCGCCCCCGCCAGCAGGCCCGATGCGCTGAACCCGGCCCCTGCCCGGTCGCGCATTTCAGCCGTGTCGATGAACAGCACTGGATTGCCCGGCGCACGACGCAGCACGACCATGGCGTCATAGCGTTGCGCGCTGCCGGGACGTACGAACACCCCGGCGGCACGAACCCGCAGGCCGGTCGGCAACCCGCTGCCCGCGATGAAGGCGCCAATGCCGTCCGCCTGCCAGTCAAGCGTCGCAAATGGCGCCCCATCCAGCCCGCGTTCGCTGCCTTGCACCCGGCACCAGCCATCCGGCGTCACGACGTTCGGCACCGCGCGGGCAAGGTCCTGTTCGTTTCTCACCTGTTCGCTGGGATTGCTCAGAAAACTGCCCAGCGTGTCGACCATCGCCTGCCAACCTCGGGTGCAATCGGTCGCCGCCATCCGGACATCCGCCCACGCCGGAGCGGCGATTACCGCAAGGATCAGGGCCAGCCGCGTCATGCCTGACCGACCAGTGCGCGCGCGAATTCTTCGGGGTCGAACGGCGCCAGGTCGTCGATCTGCTCGCCAACACCGATGGCATGGATTGGCAGCCCGAACCTGTCAGCCAGTGCCACCAGCACGCCGCCCTTGGCGGTTCCGTCCAG
Source organism: Paracoccaceae bacterium (assembly GCA_037969545.1). GTDB lineage: Bacteria > Pseudomonadota > Alphaproteobacteria > Rhodobacterales > Rhodobacteraceae > JBBKXP01. The sequence continues at coordinate 683 of JBBKXP010000155.1, forward strand.
TTTCGTCATGATCAACCCTGACACATCCGCAAGTTCCTGAAACACCTTGACCTGATTAAGGGCGTTCTGTCCTGTCGTCGCATCAAGCACCAGCAGCGTATTGTGCGGCGCATCGGGATCCTTCTTGCGGATCACCCGAACGATTTTCGACAGTTCTTCCATCAGATCGGCGCGGTTCTGCAACCGCCCGGCAGTGTCGATCATCAACAGGTCCGCACCGTCGTTCTGCGCCATTTCCATCGCATCCCAGGCAAGTGACGCCGGATCGGACCCCTCCGGTGCGGTCAGTACCGGCACGCCGGCGCGGTCGCCCCAAACCTGCAACTGTTCGACAGCCGCAGCACGGAACGTATCGCCCGCCGCGATCACCACCTTCTTTCCGGCGGCCTTGAACTGGCTGGCCAATTTGCCGATCGTCGTGGTCTTGCCCGACCCGTTGACCCCGACAACCAGCACGACCTGCGGGGTTTTGGCGTAAAGCGGCAGGGGGCGGGCCACCGGATCCATGATCCGGGCAATTTCGGCGACCATCAGGTCCTTGATCTCGGACACCGATAATTTCTTGCCAAACCGCCCCTCGGCCATGTTGGCGGTGACACGCAAAGCGGTATCGACGCCCATGTCGGCGGCAATCAGCAGGTCCTCGAGTTGCTCCAGCATCGCATCGTCAAGGGTTCGGCGCACAACGGTTTTCGGCTCGGCCCGGCCGATCAGACGGTCCAACAGGCCGGGCTTTTTGGCGACAGGTTCATCAGGAATCGTGGCGGGGGCCGGTTCGAAACTTTCCGGTGGCAAGGGTTCAGGCGAGGCAACAGGCACTACCGGCGGGGCCATCGGCACGGGATCGGTCGGCGGTTCCGGCAGTGCGGGGTCAGCAGCAGCACTTTCCAGCGGCGCGGCGGCCGCTCGCGCAACACCCTCCCCGACAATTGCCTCTAGCCCCTCGTCGATCTTCGACGACGACTTGAACATCCTGTCCTTGAGTTTTTTGAAGAACGACATCCACGCTCCTGATCGCTGCGTCCCTTTCCATCTAATCGGCATCAGCTCCGGATGGAAGGGTCAGGCCAGCCCGAGATCGCCAAAGGCGGCGAAGAAAAGCATTTGCGCCGACCAATAAGTCGCCCAGACCACAGACGCGCTGACCCGCCGCCAACGCAATTCAGCCGGCATCACGAACAATTCGGCTGCCAGCACGGCATCGGACAGGATGAACAGTCCCGCCGCCGCTATCGCCAGTTCGCGGTATCCGGGCAAGGCGATTGCGGCCAGGCCCAACAGGACGATGACGCAAACATAACCCGTGACAGGACCACGCAACGCCCCCGCCCGTCGCCAGAGCAGGCGGGCGTAGCTGCCTGCAAAGATCAGCAGGCCCAACGTCGCAATGGCCCGCCAGCCGGACAACAGGCGGGTCGGGTCGGATACACCAAAGGCCGCGAACAGCGCCACATAGGCCAGATGCGCGACGGCAAAACTTGCGACTCCGGCCAGAAACGCCGGTTTTCCGGGACGCGAGAGCAACAGGTCGCCCAGCGCCCCGAGGGCCAGACCGAGCGTCAGCCATAACGGCCCGCCGACCCGCCAGCAGGCCACTGCCAGCCCCGCCACGACGACCGTCTTGACCGCGCTGCGCCGCCAGGAATGCTCCGGCAACCCGAACCCGGTCAGATACCAGACCGCCGCCGCCAGACTGACGACCAACAGGCCGGTGATCATCTGGACTTGCCGCCGACCTCGTCCGCGAAATGCTTGATCACCAGCCGGATCGGGTTCGGCGCCGCCTGCCCCAACCCGCAGATCGACGCATCGCCCATCGTCACGCACAGCTCTTCCAGCAGGCCGGTGTCCCAAGCGTCCACCTGCATCAGCTTGACCGCCTTTTCGCAGCCGACCCGGCAAGGCGTGCATTGGCCGCAGCTTTCATCCTCGAAAAATCGCAGCATGTTCAGGGCGGCGGCGCGGGCGCTATCCTTGTCCGACAGAACCACCACGGCAGCCGATCCGATGAACGACCCCAACGGCTGCAGGGTGTCAAAATCCAGAGGCACATCGTTGATCGACGCTGGCAACAGCCCCGACGACGGCCCGCCGGGTTGATACGCCTTGAAGGCGTGCCCCTCCAACATCCCTCCCGCAGCGGCGATCACATCCGTGATCGTCGACCCGGCAGGCAGGAGATACATACCCGGTTCCTGAACCCGTCCTGACACCGAATACGACCGTAATCCCGTGCGGCCATTCTTTTCTGTGCCGTTCAGGCATTCCGGTCCTTCGCGCACAACCCGCGCCACCCAAAGCAGGGTTTCGACATTATGCACCAGCGTCGGACGGTCGAAGATGCCCACCTGCGCCACGAACGGCGGGCGGTGTCGGGGTAAGCCGCGCTTGCCCTCGATGCTTTCGATCATCGCCGATTCTTCGCCGCAGATATAGGCGCCGGCGCCCCGACGCAGGTCGATGTAACCGGGCCTGACCAGCCCGGCATTCTCGAGCGCCGCGATCTCGCGCCGCAGGATCGCGATGACCGCCGGATATTCGTCCCGCATGTAGATGAAACATGTCTGCGCCTCGACCGCCCAGGCGGCGATCAGCATGCCTTCAAGAAACAGATGCGGCGTGCGTTCCAGATAATAGCGGTCTTTGAACGTTCCCGGCTCGCCCTCATCGCCATTCACCGCAAGATAGCGGACCCCGGCGTTGGCCCGCACAAAGCCCCACTTTTTCCCTGCCGGAAACCCAGCCCCACCAAGCCCGCGCAGACCAGAAGCCAGGACGTCGGCCTGCACTTTTTCCCAATCGCCGTCCTTGCGCAGTTCCTTCAGGCGGACATAGCCACCCCCGGCGACATAACCGTCAAACCCTTCATAATCAGGCACATGCACATGTGTGTCGCCCGCCGCGATGGCCGTCTGCACCTTTTCCGGCGTCGCATGATCGATATGGTTGTGGCCAATTTCAAGCACCGGCGCCGTATCGCAACGGCCCATGCAGGGTGCGCGCAACACCCGGACCTGTGCCGGGTCGAGGCCATCGGTCAGCGCCTCCTGTAGTGCCACGGCTCCTGCCAGCTCACAGGACAGCGAATCGCAAACCCGGATCGTCAGGGCCGGCGGCGGCGTCGCGTTTTCTTTCACCACGTCGAAATGTGCGTAAAATGTCGCGACCTCATAGACCTCGGCCTGTGCCAGCCGCAGTTCCTCGGCCAAAGCGCGCAATTGGGCGGCGCCAAGGCAGCCGTATTCGTCTTGAATAAGATGCAGAAACTCGATCAGCAGATCGCGGCGGCGCGGGCGATCGCCCAAGAGCGCCTTGACCTCGGCCCAGGCGGCGTCGTCCAGCTGGCGGCCTTTCGGGGTGTGCCGCCCCTTGCCCTTGCCCGATTTCCAGACCCCGTCCTTGGTGTCGAGCGCCATGATACGTCCCCTTTGATCCGCGTTTGCGGCAACCTAACCGCTGCGCGACACGATGAAACGGGCAAAAGCGACATCGCGGACATGGGATACGTTGCCTGACCACCGCTTTGCCGTATTCTCGCGCAAGTGACGTATCTGCAACCACCCTAAGGCCGCCATGTCCCGCCCAATGATCCTGTTTGCCACGGCCACCCTGCTGCCGCTCCCGCTGATCGGCGCGGCGGGCCTGTTTGGCGGGCCTTGGACGATGGCGGCGCTGGTTTACATGACCGCGATGACCGCCTGCCTTGACGAAGTCGTGCGGCGGATCACCCCGCCGGCGCCAGAATCCGAGTTTCCGGTGGCCAACAGTCTGTCCGTCGCACTGGCGTTGGGGCATTTTGCGCTGTTGTGGTTGACCGTCGCGGCGATCACGGGCGACCGGATCGGAAACATTTCAAAACTTGGCACCTTTGTTGCCGCCGGTCTGTATTTCGGGCAGGTCAGCAATTCCAACGCGCATGAACTGATCCACAAGAGGGCGCGGGGGCTGCACACTTTGGGCAAATGGGTCTATATCTCAATTCTGTTCGGGCATCACACCTCAGCGCATGTGCTGGTGCATCACCGGCTGGTGGCAACGCGCGATGACCCCGGTTCGGCGCGTCGGGGCGAGTCGCTGTATCACTTTATGCGCCGTGCGTGGCTGGGATCATTCCGCGCCGGTTTTGCCGCCGAATCGCGACGGCTGGCACAGATCGGGCGGCGACAATGGCAACACCCCTATGTGATCTACTGCGGTGGCGCCGCCCTGATGATGGGTTTTGCGCTGTGGATCGGCGGCGCCAAGGGGCTGATCGTCTATTTCTGCCTTGCCGGGCTTGCGACGACACAACTGTTGATGTCGGATTATGTACAGCATTACGGATTGTCGCGGCAGATTGGTGAGGGCGGCAAACCCGAACCTGTCGCCGCCCGGCACAGTTGGAATAGTCCGCACTGGTTTTCATCTGCGCTGATGCTGAACGCGACACGGCACAGCGACCACCACGCGCATCCCTCGCGCCCCTTTGCCGCGCTGACGATCCCGGATGGTCCGATGCTGCCCCGGGCCTTGCCGGTAATGGCCTGCGTCGCACTTTACCCGCCATTCTGGCGGCGGCTGATGGACCCGTTGGCAGAAGACTGGCAAAGCAGCGCCGCCTGACTGAAACGTGTCTCGACCATTCCACCGTGCTCTGTCAAATTCCGCGTCATGCGCCTGACCCTTGCACTTCTATGCTGCCTTGCGACCCCACTTCGGGCTGAAACCCCGATGAACGCGGATCAATTCGAGGCCTATGTCACCGGCAAAACGCTGACCTTTGGCGGGCGCGGCCAGGACCCGTATGGAGCCGAGCAGTACACGCCCGGTCGGCGGGTCATCTGGACCTTTCTTGATGGCGACTGCGCCGAAGGCGAATGGTATCAGGACGGCGCAAATATCTGTTTCGTCTATGATTTCGACACCGGACCGCAATGCTGGCAGTTCTTTGCCGAGCCCAATGGGCTGCGCGCCGAATTCATGAACGACCCCGGCACTTCGGTACTTTATGAAGCCCGCGAAGGGGCCGAACCGCTGATCTGCCCGGGGCCCAAAGTCGGCGTTTAGAACAGGCTGCCCTGTTCGGTCTTGCGGTTTCTCGGTTTCCGGGCGCTCCGACCACCCAAATTCAACCGGCCATCGGCAAATTCGATCTCCAGCGCCGTTGCCGTGGTGGCCGATTTCACATCCGTCACGACCGCGCCATCGCCCCGCACCACCGCATAGCCGCGCTTGAGCGTTTCGACATACCCAAGGGTTTCGCGTAACCGATCCAAAGCTGTAAGGCGCGCAAAAAGATCCGACTGCCGGCGGTTTGCGGCACTTGAAAGGCGCCGCAGAAGCCCCTGAAATGACTCGGCCTTGCGGCCGGCGGCCTGCCCGATGACAT
>JBBKXP010000156.1:0-2682 GCA_037969545.1 Paracoccaceae bacterium
ATCCCGGCATCGCGCGCCGCCAACGCCCCGGCCAGCACGCGCGCGTCGGCACCTTCTGACAGGGCGATGGTTTTCGGGCTCGCCGTGGCGCGGGCGATGATCTGGTCCAGCGGAGTCACAGCGCCGCCCGGATCAGGCCAAGCAGCGCCAGAATTGCCAGCAGGGCCACAGCAAAGCGGCGGAAATTTTCCGGCGGGGCGCGGTGAAACTGCCGCCCGCCCAGCCAAAGGCCAAGGTATAACACCGGCATCCCCATTGCAGTCGCGATCAGCGTGTCGCGGCTGATCATCCCGGCGCCCATCATGTTCGGCAGGGTCCAAAGGTCAAGTGAGGTGAAGTAGGCAATCAGCGTGGCGCGAAAGGTGGCGGCCCGGATCGGTTGCGCCGAAAAAAACGCGGCGACTGGCAGACCGCCGACCGCTGCGCCATTCGCCAGCCCCGACACGATCCCGGCACCGACATGGGCGACCCGGCCTGCGGGGCGGGCCATCGTCCAGCCCCACCAAAGTATCACGCACATGATCAGCACAAAGCCGGAAATCACGATCCGTGCCTGATCCACCCCGATCTGGCTGACCACCCAGACCCCGGCGGGCACCCCCAGCAAGCAGCCTGCAAACAGGTTGCCAACACGCCGCCAGTCGATATCGGGCCAGATATTGCGTGCCTGAAACCCCGTCAGAATGAAATCGGCAACAATGACCACCGGGACAAAATGCAGCGGATTGGTCACAAGACTGGCCGACAGGATCACCAGCGCGGCAAAGCCGAACCCCGAATAGCCGCGCACCCAGGCTGCCCCGAACAACCCCGCAGCCACCCAAAGTGCCTGCAACGGCGACAGGTCGAAGGGCAGCGCCATCAGGCCACTTGCGGGCGCATGTCCCTTGCGTCGATCCCGGCCACGGCGACAGGTTTCTTCATCGCGTCGCGGCGGAAAGGTTCGCCCAATTCCTGATTGATCAGGGCCTCGATCAGCGTCGTCTTGCCGTGGTTCATCTGGTCGTCGATCGCCTTGGAAAGTGCGGTGGTCAGTTCGTCCATCGTCTTGGTCTGCACGCCCTGCAAGCCGCAGGCCTTTGCGATCCCGGCGTATGACACGTCGTCGTCCAGTTCGGTGCCGACAAAATTGTCGTCGAACCAGAGGGTCGAGTTGCGCTTTTCGGCACCCCACTGGTAGTTGCGGAACACGATCATGGTGATCGCCGGCCACTCCTTGCGCCCGATCGCGGTCAGTTCGTTGCAGGCGATGCCGAATGCGCCGTCACCGGCAAAACCGACGACCGGCACATCGGGTTGGCCGATCTTGGCGCCGACGATGGCGGGCAGGCCATAGCCGCAGGGGCCGAACAGGCCAGGCGCGAGGTATTTGCGCCCCTCCTCGAAGCTGGGGTAGGCGTTGCCGATGGCGCAGTTGTTGCCGATGTCGCTGCTGATGATCGCCTCGCGCGGCAGGGCACTTTGGATCGCCCGCCAGGCCATGCGGGGCGACATCCATTCGGGTTTCGCGCCCCGCGCCCGTTCGTTCCAGGTGGTCCCCGGATCATCCTGTTCGTGATCCATCGACGTCAGTTCCTGCGCCCACGCCGATTTCTTTTGGGCGATGGCGGCCTTTCGGGCGTCGCGCCCCGTGTCACCGGCGGTTTTCGACAAGCGTGACAGGATCCCTTCGGCAACCATCTTGGCGTCACCCACAATGCCGACCGTGACCTTTTTGGTCAGTCCGATGCGGTCGGGGTTGATGTCGACCTGAATGATCTTGGCGTCCTTGGGCCAGTAATCCATGCCATAGCCGGGCAGGGTGGAAAACGGGTTCAAACGGGTGCCAAGGCAGAGGACCACATCGGCGTCCCTGATCAACTCCATCCCCGCCTTGGACCCGTTGTAGCCCAGCGGGCCGGCGAACAGCGGGTGCGAGCCGGGAAAGGCATCGTTGTGTTGATAGCCCACACAGACCGGCGCCGACAGGCGTTCGGCCAGTGCCATCGACGCCGGGATGCCCTTGGACAAAACCACGCCCGCGCCGTTCAGGATCACCGGGTTTTTCGCGCCTGACAGCAGATCGGCGGCGGCTTGCAGCGCCTTTTCACCGCCCGAGGGCCGTTCGAATTCGACGATGGCGGGCAGGTCGATGTCGATCACCTGGGTCCAGAAATCCCGGGGAATGTTGATTTGGGCGGGGGCAGAGGCGCGTTTGGCCTGCAGGATCACCCGGTTCAGGGTTTCGGCGATCCGGGTCGGGTCGCGGACCTCTTCCTGATAGGCGACGCAATCGGCGAACAGGTTCATCTGCTCCATCTCCTGAAAGCCGCCCTGCCCGATGGTCTTGTTGGCGGCCTGCGGGGTGACCAGCAGCAGCGGCGTATGGTTCCAGTAGGCGGTTTTGACGGCGGTGACGAAGTTGGTGATGCCGGGGCCGTTCTGCGCGATCATCATCGACATCTTGCCGGTGGCGCGGGTGTACCCATCCGACATCATCCCGGCGCTGCCTTCGTGCGCGCAGTCCCAGAAATTGATCCCGGCCTTGGGGAACAGATCGGAAATCGGCATCATCGCCGACCCGATAATCCCGAACGCATGTTCGATCCCGTGCATCTGCAGGGTTTTAACAAAGGCTTCTTCGGTGGTCATTTTCATGGGGGGGAGTCCTGTCCGGGGGTTGGCGCGAGGGTAGTGTGGCAC
>JBBKXP010000157.1:0-6429 GCA_037969545.1 Paracoccaceae bacterium
GGATGTGACCGGCTGGTTAGGCGGCTTCAACTTTCAATGGGCCTGGTCATCGGGTTGGGCCGCCGGTGTGGCGATTGCCGGGCGTGCGGGTTGAAATGGCGGGCACCTTGGCGCGCAGGCATGGCGCGCCTTTCGGCGTGATGGTTTCGATTTCGGCGGGCTGCACCCGGCCTAAAGTCGCGCCTTGACGCAGGCCGCGAAGTCATCACCGCGCTGTTCAAAGTTGTCGTATTGGTCGAAACTGGCCGCGGCCGGGGCCAGTAGCACCATGTCGCCCGGTTGTGCATCTGCGATCGCCCGATCGACGGCGCGGGCCATCGTCGTGCAGACCTCGGAATCGACGCCGATCAACTGGCGGGCAAACTTGTCGGCCTCGCGCCCGATCACATAGGCCTTGAGCACGGATCCCGTCGCCTGGAGCAGCCCCGCGAGGCCACCCTCTTTTTCAAGGCCGCCGCAGATCCAGCGGATCTTGTCGAAGGCGGCAAGGGCCTTGGCGGCGCTGTCGACGTTGGTCGCCTTGCTGTCGTTGACAAAGCGTACGCCGCCGGAATCGGCGATCAACTGGCTGCGGTGCGGCAGACCGGGGTAGGTTTTCAACGCCACTTCGATCTGTTTCGGGCCAAGGCCAAGGGTCCGGCAGGCGGCGTATGCGGCACAGGCATTCTGGTGGTTGTGGCTGCCCGGCAGACCGGCAATCGGGCGCAGGTCGATGCTGGCGACCTGTTTCCCCTTGCGGTACTCTGACAGGAACCCCTTGTTGGCAAAGACCGCCCAGCCCATGCCCGTCAGCTTGCGATTGACCGAAACGGCAATGACCCGGTCGTCGCCCGAACCTTCGGCCATCTGGTTGGCCAGATACTGACCTTCGGGTTCGTCCACGCCAATGACGGCCCGGTCCGGTCCGCCTTCGGCAAAGAGGCGTCGTTTGGCAGCGAAGTAGCCGCCACGGCCCGCGTGCCGGTCAAGATGGTCAGCCGAAAAGTTGGTGAAGACCGCCACATCGGGGGTCAGTGCGCGCGCCAACTCGGTCTGATAGCTGGACAGTTCCAGCACCACGACTTCGCCATCCTTTGCGGGGTCAATGTCCAGAACGCCGCGGCCGATGTTGCCGGCAAGCTGGGCTGGTCGCCCGCTCGATTCAATGATGTGATGGATCAGCGCCGATGTCGTCGATTTGCCGTTGCTGCCGGTTACGGCAATCACTTTCGGCGTGGTTTCCAGATCGTCCCAGTCTGCGGTTGCATAACTGCGAAAGAAAAGGCCGATGTCGTTGTCGACGGGCACGCCGGCGGCCCAGGCGGTGACAACGACAGGGTTGGGTGCCGGGTAAAGGTGCGGGATGCCGGGACTGACGATCAGGCTGGCGACCCCGAAAAACGCATCCGGCTTGGTAAGGTCGCGCAGAACGAAACCGTCGGCAGCGGCGCCATCGCGGGCGGCGGCGCTGTCGTCCCAGACGACGGGGATGGCTTCGCTGGCCAAAAGCGCCGCAGCGGTGGCCCGGCCGGAACGGCCGAGGCCCAGGACCGCAACCGTCTGTCCCGCAAATCCTTGTACCGGAATCATGATGTCCTCTGCCTGATGATAGCGGCGGCCAGCATGCGTGTTGCGTTGGTCCGGCGCAAGGAATTGCGCTGCCAAATCAACAAAACAAAACGGCGCCATGCAAAAGCAAAGCGCCGTTCAGTCAATTATTCGATGTGCCGTATCAGATCGACTTGCGGCGGCGCATAGCTGCCAGACCACCCATCGCCCCGATCAGCAACAGTGCGGTGGCAGGCAACGGAACGACCGTCGGGCCGCCACGGACATAGACGCTTGCATGCGACAGGTTCCTGGAGGTCGTCCAGCTTCCCGTCAGTCCGGCCGTCATGTCCAGAAGGAAAGCGGCAAAGGTATTGCCGGCTTTCAATGAGATGAACACGTTGGGATAACCACCAAAGCTGTCCAGGGACCACGCGCCCGACCGAGCAGTTGGGTTCGGGCCCGGAATACCAGCTGAGTTGTTGGCACCGGCAAAGTTGATGACATGTGAACCGGCATTGTCATCGCTGGCATCCGAGAGCGTCCAGCCGGTCAAACCGAACAGGACGCTGGAGGTTGTGATCGTATTCTTGTCGTTGCCCGAGGAGCAGTGCGCGCTCAATGCATTCGTCAAGGTATAGGTCGTTGTATTGTTCGACGTGCAGGTCGCGCTAACGGTCGCCGCTTGCGACATCCCGGACCAGCCAACAGTGGCGAACAGTGCGAAACACGCTGCCTTGAAAACCTTCTTCATTTCTTACACCCCTAAAAGTCAAAACCTGATCTTGGATATCAGCAAATATCTGCGCCAAGAAGTGTTATTTTTAAGCCCTGTGCGTTTTGCAACTCCAAGATGAAGCTCAGCTTCGACTGTCGCATTCAACCACGATTTATTGCTGACTGTTGTTGCAATGGAAACGATATCTGGTGTGGGTTTACAGAAATGACCGTGCCGATGGTGAAATGTCGTCACATCGACTGTCCGAGGACGGACGAAACCGCGAATCATTCGGCCTCGAAAACGCCCTTAGCGCACCTTCAGCGTGGCCAGACCGATCATCGCAAGGATCAGCGAAATGATCCAGAAGCGGATCACGATTTGCGGTTCGGCCCAGCCCTTTTTCTCGTAGTGATGGTGGATTGGCGCCATCAGGAACACCCGTTTGCCGGTGCGTTTGAAATACAGCACCTGAATGATCACCGACAGCGCCTCGACCACGAATAGCCCGCCGACGATGGCCAGAACGACCTCGTGTTTGGTCGCCACCGCAATGGCCCCGAGGGCACCGCCAAGGGCCAGTGACCCGGTGTCGCCCATGAACACCGCCGCCGGGGGCGCGTTATACCAGAGGAACCCCAGGCCGCCGCCAATCAAGCCGGCACAAAAGATCAGAATTTCGCCGGTATCGGGCACATAGTGCACATCAAGGTATTGCGAAAAGTCGGTGCGCCCGACGGCATATGCGATGACACCAAAGGTGCCCGCCGCGATCATCACCGGCATGATCGCAAGGCCGTCAAGCCCGTCGGTCAGGTTGACAGCGTTGGCCGCACCGACAATGACCAACATCGAAAACGGTACGAACAACACGCCGAGATTGATCAGGGCATTCTTGAAAACCGGCAAGGCCAATTGATCGGTCAGATCAGCCGGGTGATATTGCGCAGCCCAATAGCCCGCGATCCCGGCCACGACGAAACCGACCAGCAACCGCATCTTGCCCGATACACCGACAGTGGTCTGCTTGCTGACCTTGGCATAGTCGTCGGCAAAGCCGATCAGCGCGAAGGACATCGTCACGAAAAGCACCATCCAGATGTAAGGATTATCGAGGCGGGCCCACAAAAGCGTGCTGGTCAGCAAGGCGCCGACGATCAGCAGGCCGCCCATCGTCGGGGTGCCTGCCTTGGCGAAATGCCCCTCGGGGCCATCGGTGCGGATCGGCTGACCCTTGCCTTGTCGGCGGCGCAGCACGTTGATCAACGGCAGCCCGAAGATGAACCCGAAGACCAGCGCGGTCAGAAAGGCGCCGCCCGCCCGAAAGGTGATGTAGCGGAACAGGTTGTAAAAATCCCCGCCGTCCGACAGCGCCGTCAGCCAATACAACATATGCCCTAAACCTCTTCTGCCGGGGTCTGTCTGCGTTGCCCCAATTTGCGGATGGCGTCAACGACAAGGCTGACCTTGCTGCCCTTGCTGCCCTTGACCAGCACCACATCGCCGCTGTCGATCAGCCGCCCGGCGATTTCGGCCAGTTCCGGTGCGGTGGCGGTCCAGAGACCGCGTTGCGCCTCGGGCAACATGCGGTAAAGCGCCTGCATCCGGCGACCAACGCAATGCACGGTGGTGATCCGCGCCATCGCCGGATCGCCTGCCACGCCACGATGCAGGGCGATTTCGTCCGGCCCCAGTTCCAGCATGTCGCCGAGGATCGCGATCCGCCGCCCCTTGACGATCCGCCCGACGCCGTTGCGCGGTTCGGATGCGGCAAGGATTTCAAGAGCTGCCGCCAGCGAGGTCGGATTAGCGTTGAACGCATCGTCGATCAGGTCAAGCGTTGCATCGCTGACCGCCGGATCCATGACCAGAACTTCGCGGGTGCCGCGGCCCGGTGGGGGCGCCCATTGGCCAAGGTCAAGGATGCCGCGGGTCCGGTCAGCGCCCAAGGCGGCGATCACCGCGATCACGCCCATCGCATTGACCGCAAAGTGCCTCCCTTCGATGGCAACCTTGAACAGGAGCGGGGTGCGCCACGCCCGCCCCTGTCCAATGGTATGTCCAGCGCTGAAACGCGCGTCGATCAGCCGGTGGTGATTGCGCGCCGACCGGCCAAAAGTGATCACGCTTGCCCCAGCCTTCTCGGCAGCCTCGCGCAGGATCCATGTATTTGGCAGGTCGCCGTGGATCACCGCGACGCCGTGCGGTTCCAGTCCGTCGCAGATGCTGGCCTTTTCGCGGGCGATGCCGTCAAGGTTCCCGAATGCTTCAAGGTGTGCCGGCGCGACCGTCGTGATCATCACCACATGCGGACGGGCCATGCGAGCCAGCGGGCTGATCTCGCCAGGATGGCTCATGCCGATCTCGATCACCGCGAAATCGGTGTCCTGCGGCATCCGCGCCAAAGTCAGCGGGACGCCCCAGTGGTTGTTGTAGGAGGCCACCGAGGCATGGGCTTTTCCTTGTCCTGCCAGAGCCGTGCGCAGCATTTCCTTGGTCGAGGTCTTGCCGACCGATCCGGTGACGGCAACGATCCGGGCATGGGTCCGGGCGCGGGCGGCGCGGCCCAGGTCTTCGAGCGCGTGCAGCACATCGGGGACGATCAGCAGCGGCGCGTCCTTGTCGACAGCGGCGGGGCGATGGGTGACAAGGGCGGCAGCAGCACCTTTGTCGAGCGCCTGTTTTACAAAGTCGTGACCGTCCCGCTCTGCCATGAGCGCGACGAACAGATCGCCACGCTGCAAGGTGCGGGTATCGATCGAGACGCCGTCCGCCTGCCAGTCGTATGTCGCTGTTCCGCCGGTGGCGCGGGCGGCGTCGGTTGAGGTCCAAAGCGCCATTCAGATTTTCCCGTCCAGGGCCGCGACAGCGACGCTGGCTTGTTCCGCATCATCAAACGGCAAGACATCATCGCCAACAATCTGGCCGCTTTCGTGCCCTTTGCCACAGATCAGCAACGCATCGCCGGGGCCAAGCGCATCGATGCCGCGCAGGATCGCCTCGGCCCTGTCGCCGACTTCGGTCGCGTCGGGGGCGCCGGTCAACACGGCGGCGCGAATTGCGGCGGGGTCTTCGGAGCGAGGGTTGTCGTCGGTCACGATAACCTGGTCGGCGTGGTCGGTTGCCGCCTGCCCCATCAGCGGCCTTTTGATGGTGTCGCGGTCGCCCCCGGCGCCGACGATGGCAACAATCCGACCCATCACGTGCGGGCGCATCGCCAGCAGCGCAGTCGCTACTGCATCAGGTGTATGGGCATAATCGACAAAGATCGCCGCGCCATTGTTGCGTGTCGCGGCCAACTGCATCCGGCCGCGCACCGTGGTCAGATGCGCAAGCGTGTCAAATACATCATTGGGGTCGGCCCCGGAGCCGATGACCAGTCCGGCCGCCAGCAGCACGTTGTCGGCCTGAAAGCCGCCGATCAGGTTCAGCCGGGTGACATGCGCCTTGTCCTGCCATTCGAAACGCAGGTCCTGCCCGGTAGAATCAAATCGCTGAGCAGTCAGTCGCAGTCGCGCATCGGGACTGCGACCGACGCCGATAACTTCCTGTCCGCGGCGGTTGGCGATGCGGGCCACTTCGGGGCCGGCCGGATCGTCGAGATTGATCACCGAGACGCCGTCGGTGCCAAGGATCCGGGTGAAAAGGCCCATCTTGGCCTCGAAATAGGCCTCGAAGGTTTCGTGGTAATCCAGATGGTCCTGGGTGAAGTTGGTGAATCCGGCGGCGGCCAGCAAGACACCGTCAAGACGACGCTGGTCAAGACCGTGACTGGATGCCTCCATCGCGCAATGGGTCACACCGGCGCGGGCGGCGGCGGCCAAGCAACGGTGCAGCGTAATCGGCTCGGGCGTGGTGTGTTTCAGCGGGGCCGACCAAACGCCCTCGACCCCGGTGGTGCCAAGGTTGACGGCCTGAAATCCCAGTTCGACCCAGATCTGGCGCGCAAAGGTGCTGACGGATGTCTTGCCGTTGGTGCCGGTGACGGCGACCATCGTCTCGGGGTGCGGGCCGAACCAGAGCGAGGCGGTCTGCGCCAACGCGGCGCGCGGGTCCTGGGCAACAATCAGGGCGGTATTGGCGTCCTTGATCGCGGGGGCGACGATGGCGGCCCCGGCGGTATCGGTCAGGATCGCGATGGCACCCCGCTGGAGCGCAATATCGACAAAGCTGGCCCCATGCAC
>JBBKXP010000158.1:0-8013 GCA_037969545.1 Paracoccaceae bacterium
GATCAATGCCGCGGGCATTGACGCCGCGCATTTCACAACTCCAGCTTGCCCCGGCCAACGATCCGGTGAGGCTGGCGAATGCGGTCATCGACTGGATCACGCAGTTGCTCCGGTTCAGGGTTGCCCGCGCACCTAATGGCAAAGCGGTGCGCGGGGCAAGACCAGCAGGGTATCCCGAGGGTCGGTCATCCGATTAACTGCTTTAATGTTTCGTTAGTGAAAAATTTTCGCAAAGTGCTAAGGATTCTTGTCAAGGGCGACACGCAGCAAGGAGACCGCATGATGGACCGCTACGATTTCCAGTCCAAACATGAAGTTCTGTCGATGCATCGGCCGGTTCAGGGCCTATCGCTATTGTCGGCGCTGGAAAGCTATTGGCGCGAGTTGCGCGGTGTGCAGCGCCTACCGGTGCGCTCTGCCGTCGACCCGACCCGGATCGACGCAGTCTTGCCGCACGCCTTCATTGCCGAAAGGATCAGTGCCGGCATGGTGCGGATGCGGGTGTCGGGTCAGCGGATCAATGACCTTATCGGTGCCGACGGGCGTGGCATGCCGTTGTCGGCGCTTTTTGCCGAGGACTCGCGCGCGACGCTGGCGTACCATCTCGAGGCCGTGTTCGACCGCCCCGCAATCGTTGAATTGCCGCTTTATTCGCCGCGCAGCCTGACCCGGGGGCGGCTGAGCGGACGGATGCTGCTTTTGCCGCTGGCAGGGTTGGACGGACAGGTGACGCGGGTGCTGGGTGCCGTCCTGATCGACGGGCGCATCGGGTTCGGGACGCGCCACCTGCAGATCCCGCCGGCCGGGCCGGTCCGGCTGGAAGCGATTGCGCCTCAGTATATCGCCAGACCGTTGCGCGCCGTCGCGGGTTCGCGCCACCCTGCCCGATCAGCAACAGTAGCTGCGCGACCGGCGCTGCGGTTGGTGGTCTCGAACGATTAAACCGCTTCGGCCTCTTGCAGTTTGATGCGGCGGGCCGACAGTTCCTCGCTGACCAAAAACGCCAGTTCAAGTGACTGCGAAGCATTGAGACGCGGATCGCAGGCCGTATGATAGCGGTCCGACAGATCCTCGTCGGTCACGGCGCGGACACCGCCGGTGCATTCGGTCACATCCTTGCCCGTCATCTCGAAATGGACACCGCCGGGGATCGTTCCCTCGGATGCATGGACGCCAAAGAACTCTCTGACCTCGCGCAGCACCGATTCAAATGGCCGGGTCTTGTAGCCACTGGTCGATTTGATGGTGTTGCCGTGCATCGGGTCGCAGGACCAGACCACACTGGCGCCCTCTTCGCTGACCGCCCGCACCAGCCGCGGCAAGTGTTCGCCCACAGATCCGGCGCCGAAACGGGCAATCAGCGTCAGCCGCCCTGCTTCGTTTTTCGGGTTCAGCCGCGCCATCAGCGCCTTCAGGTGGCCGGATGTCATTGTTGGCCCGCATTTCAGGCCGATCGGATTCTGCACCCCGGCGCAGTAGTCCACATGTGCCCCGTCGGGCTGGCGGGTGCGATCACCGATCCAGATCATGTGGCCGGATCCGGCCAGCCATTTGCCGGTCGTCGAATCGACCCGCGTCAGCGCCTCCTCATACTCCAGCAGCAAGGCCTCGTGGCTGGTGTAGAATTCGACGGTTTCCATCGCGTGGCTGGCCTCGGCACGAATACCTGCGGCCTCCATGAAATCGAGCGTATCGCTGATCCGGTTGGCCATCTCGCGGTATTTTTCAGCCTCCGGCGCGCCGGTAAAGCCCAGCGTCCAGGCGTGGACCTTGTGGACATCGGCGTAGCCGCCGGTGGAAAATGCGCGCAGCAGGTTCAGCGTCGCTGCCGCCTGCAGATAGGCCTGCGCCATGCGTTCGGGATCGGGTATCCGGGCCTCGGGCGTGAAATCGAAACCATTGATGATGTCGCCGCGATAGCTCGGCAACTCCTGGCCACCCGTCGTTTCGGTCGCTGCTGACCGCGGCTTGGCGAATTGTCCGGCCATCCGGCCCACCTTGATCACCGGCACCTTGGCGCCAAAGGTCAGCACCATCGCCATCTGCAACATCACCTTGAAGGTGTCGCGGATGCCATCGGCAGAAAATTCGGCAAAACTTTCGGCGCAGTCGCCGCCTTGCAGCAGAAATGCCTCGCCGCGGCTGGCCTTGGCCAAATGCGATTTCAGACGTCGGGCCTCGCCGGCAAAAACCAACGGCGGATAACTGGTCAACCGGGCCTCGACCGTTTTCAACGCGGCGGCGTCGGTATAATCAGGCATCTGCACCCGCGGCTTCTTGCGCCAGTCGGTTTTTTGCCATTCGGTCATGTTCATCTCCGTCGTTTTGGGGTCTGGACCCGCAATGTCAGGCCCGGCTTATAGACCGCAGCCACGGCAGGGCCAATGGCAAATCGGGCCAATTCGGCCGATCCAATCACGCTTCAGCGACATATCTTGCCGCATATGATTGCTCTTGCGGCGGCAAAGCAAACCTGTTGTGGTCATCCGAACTCGCCCCTCGGAATGCCCAAATGGAAATTCAAACGCAAATCGTCGAGGTGCCGGGTAACACCAAGCCGCGCCGCTTTGTCTTTACCCTGCTCGACAATTTCACGATGCTTTGCTTTGCATGCGCGGTGGAAAGCCTGCGGATCGCAAACCGCACGGCGGGTAGAAAGCTGTATGACTGGATTGTCATCGGCGAAGGCGGCGAGGTCGCGCGGTGTTCGAACGGCACCGAATTCAAGTTGCACGCCGATCTGATCGAACTGGACCGCGACGACACCGTGATGTTGTGCGGCGGAATTGACGTTCAAAAGGCGACGACCCGCAAGATTCTGAACTGGCTGCGGCGTGAATCCCGGCGCGGCACGATCATTGCGGGTCTGTGCACGGCGGGCTATTCGCTGGCCAAGGCCGGGCTACTGGACGGCAAGAAGGCCACCATCCACTGGGAAAATCAGGACAGTTTTGCCGAGGAATTCGAAGAGGTGAACCTGACCAAGTCGATTTTCGTTGTTGATGGTAACCGGATGACGACGGCCGGGGGCACGGCCTCGATCGACCTGATGCTGAAAATCATCGCTGACGGTCATGGCGAAGATCTGGCCAATGCCGTTGCCGACACGCTGATCTATTCGTCGATCCGCACCGATCAGGACACCCAGCGGCTGTCGATCCCGACACGTATCGGGGTGCGGCATCCGAAACTCAGCCGCGTCATCCAGATGATGGAGCAGAACATCGAGGAACCGATCAGCCCGGCAACCCTTGCCCGTCAAGTCGGCATGTCGACCCGGCAGCTGGAAAGGCTGTTCCGCCGCTATCTGAACCGCAGCCCAAAGCGCTATTACATGGAACTGCGCCTGCAAAAAGCCCGCAACCTGCTGATGCAGACGGATATGAGCGTGATCAACGTGGCACTGGCTTGCGGTTTCGCCAGTCCGTCGCATTTCTCCAAATGCTACCGGTCGCACTACGACACGACGCCCTACCGCGAACGGGGCACCCATGCGACCCGGCTGTCGATCTAGACGCGGATGCAATTGCAGCGTTAGCGCAAATGCCGATCGGTTGAACGGTTCACACAACCCTTGCGGGCGAAATGCCTGCGAACAAATGCTTTTCTTTTCTGGAACCGCTGCTTAATCTGCCCGACAGGATAACTCTATCCACTAGGGAGACTACTCATGAAGAAACTGCTGTTGGCCACTGCGGCCACTGCCCTCGTCGCTGGCGCGGCATTGGCCGAAAGCCACTCGGGCGAAATCAAGATCGGGATCGAACTGGGCTTTACCGGGCCGCTGGAATCGATCACCCCCGCCATGGCTGCGGGCGCCGAAATGGCGATTGCCGAGGTCAATGCCGCCGGCACGCTGCTGGACGGCGCGATGGTCACGTCGATCCGCGCCGACAGTACCTGCGTCGATGCCGCCGCCGCGACAGCTGCTGCCGAACGTCTGGTGACATCGGACAAGGTGAATGCAATCATGGGCGCCGATTGTTCCGGTGTCACGGGCGCGATCCTGCAGAACGTCGCCCGCCCGAACGGGATCGTCATGGTCTCGCCCTCGGCAACCTCGCCGGGTCTCTCGACCGCCGATGACGACGGCCTGTTCTTCCGCACCGCGCCGTCAGATGCCCGGCAAGGTGTCGTGATGACGCAAGTCATCATGGACCGCGGGATCAAGACTGTCGCGCTGACCTACACCAACAACGACTATGGCAAGGGTTTGGCCGATGCCTTCCAGGCGGCGTTCGAAGAGGCTGGCGGCACCGTCACCATCTCCGCCCCGCACGAAGACGGTAAGGCCGACTATTCCGCCGAAGTTGCGGCACTGGCCTCGGCTGGTGGTGAAGTCCTTGTCGTGGCCGGTTATACCGATCAGGGCGGCAAGGGGATCATCCAGTCGTCGCTGGACACCGGTGCATTCGACACCTTCGTTCTGCCCGACGGCATGGTCGGCCAGCAGTTGGTCGACGACATCGGCGCCGGTCTGACCGGGTCGTTCGGTCAGTATCCGGGCACCGACAGCGCGGGCGCGGAAATCTTCCAGGGCCTTGCGACTGCTGGCGGCTTTGACGGCACCTCGGCATTTGCACCGGAAAGCTATGATGCAGCGGCGCTGATCATGCTAGCGATGCAGGCTGCCGGATCGTCGATGTCGGCGGACTTCAAGGATCATATCATGGACGTGGCCAACGCCCCGGGCGAACAGATATTCCCGGGCGAATTGGCCAAGGCCATCGAACTGATCAAGGCTGGAACCGACATCGACTATGTTGGTGCGACCGCTGTCGAACTGATCGGCGCTGGCGAATCGGCCGGCAACTACCGCGAAATCGAAATCGGCGACGGCACCATCGACACCGTACGTTTCCGTTAAGATCGGTCGTTAGAGTATTGCACGACCCCGGACTGACCTCCGGGGTCGACGCAAACCAAAAGAGGCCGCCGCACGAACGGTTGCCCGACGGGGAAATGGAGACGCAATGATCGTCGTTGACGACCTGCACAAACATTTCGGCGGTTTTCATGCCGTCGACGGGGCTTCGCTGAAAATAGATGCAGGATCCATTACCGGGCTGATCGGCCCCAATGGTGCCGGAAAGACTACTCTTTTCAACGTGATCGCCGGCGTACTTGCACCAACTTCGGGGCAGGTTACGATGGCTGGCGAAGATATTACCGGACTGCCGCCGCACACCCTGTTTCACAAGGGCTTGCTGCGGACGTTTCAGATCGCACACGAATTTTCCTCGATGACGGTGCGCGAAAACCTGATGATGGTGCCGGGACACCAATCGGGCGAGGCACTGTGGAACGCATGGTTCGGCCGCGGACGGATCGCGCAGGAAGAACGCGATCTGTTGCGAAAGGCGGATGAAGTCCTTGATTTTCTGACGATTTCGCATCTCAAGGATGAAAGGGCCGGAAATCTTTCAGGTGGCCAGAAAAAATTGCTCGAGCTGGGCCGCACGATGATGGTCGACGCCAGGATCGTGTTTCTGGACGAGGTCGGTGCCGGGGTGAACCGCACCTTGCTCAACACCATCGGCGACGCCATCGTGCGGCTGAACAAGGAACGTGACTACACCTTTGTCGTGATCGAGCACGATATGGATTTCATCGGCCGGATTTGCAATCCGGTGATCTGCATGGCCGAAGGCCGTGTGCTGGCCGAGGGCACCCTGGCCGAGATCAAGGCCAACGAGCATGTGATCGAGGCTTACCTTGGCACCGGTTTGAAGAACAAGGACAAGGTGGGCGCATGAGTGACGCGGATTATCGGGGTCGCGGCAACAAGGACATGTCGATCGCCAATCCCCGCCCCGGCGGCACCGCCGAGAATACCGACAGGCAAGGCCACGCCAGCCCGGCCCCCGGTGGTCCCTATCTGATCGGCGATATGATGACGGGCGGTTACGGCAAGGGTCCGGATATCCTGAACGATTGCACCGTCTCGGTCGACCGGGGCGAAATCGCGGTGATCGTCGGTCCAAATGGCGCCGGAAAATCGACCGCGATGAAGGCAATCTTCGGGATGCTCAACATGCACGGCGGCGCTGTGCGGCTGGACGGTGAAGATATTTCCACGCTCAGCCCGCAGGATCGGGTGATCAAGGGCATGGGTTTCGTGCCGCAGGTGCGCAATATCTTTCCGTCGCTGACGGTCGAGGAAAACCTCGAAATGGGTGCCTTCATCCGCCGCGACGATTTCCGCGAGACGATGGCGCAGATCTACGACCTGTTCCCGATTTTGAAAGACAAACGCCAGCAGGCGGCAGGCGAGCTGTCGGGCGGGCAGCGCCAGCAGGTCGCGGTGGGCCGCGCCCTGATGACCAAACCCAAGGTGCTGATGCTGGACGAACCGACGGCGGGCGTGTCGCCCATCGTCATGGACGAGTTGTTCGACCGCATCATCGAGGTCGCCCGCACCGGCATCCCGATCCTGATGGTCGAACAGAACGCCCGGCAGGCCCTTGAGATTGCAGACAAAGGTTATGTTCTGGTGCAGGGCCGCAACGCCCACACCGGCACCGGCAAGGAACTGCTGGCCGACCCCGAAGTGCGGCGGAGTTTTCTGGGGGGATGATGCGTTGCTTTTTCATCGCAGTGATGCTGCTTGCCGGTCCTTGCATCGCGCTGGCCGAAGGCGCGCGCACCGTCTTTGACTGCACCATCGTCACCACCTGCGACGGCGGTGGGGTCTGTGTGCCCGACAACGCCGCTGTCACCTTTACGCTGACCCCCCTCGACGTAGGCCGGCATGGCGAAGGCACTTATACCATCACCTATCAGGGTAATGAGGTCACGGCGACAAACTTTGGCTGGCTTGGCCCGTGGGTCTGGTCGCTGGACACCGATGACATCCAGACCCTGCTGCTCGGTGGGCCACACGCCCTTGTCTGGCATCACCTGCTGATCGGCGAAACCCCGGCCTCGGCCACCGATTTCCTGACCTGCACCGACCAGCCATGACCCAAACCCGCAAGGACACCGCATGGACCTGCTGAACGGCCTCATCACCCTGCTGAATTTCGTCATCGTCCCCGGTGCCGCCTATGGCGCGCAACTGGCACTCGGGGCGCTCGGGGTGACGCTGATCTACGGCATCTTGCGGTTTTCCAATTTTGCGCACGGCGATACGATGGCATTCGGAACGATGGTGACGATCCTGTTTACCTGGTGGTTTCAATCGATGGGCATCCACTTTTGGGTTTTGCCCACCGCGCTGCTGGCCCTGCCTTTTGGCATCGCGGGAACCGCGCTGTTCGTCCTTGGCACCGATAAGGTCGTCTATCAGTTCTACCGGCGCAAAAAGGCAGCCCCGGTGATCCTTGTGATCGTGTCGATGGGCGTCATGTTCATCATGAACGGCGTCGTACGGTTCATCATCGGGGTTGAGGATCAAAACTTTCTGGATGGCGAGCGGTTCATCATTTCGACCCGCACGTTCAAGGAGATGACCGGGCTCGAGGAAGGGCTGGCAATCAAGACCTCGCAGGGTCTGACTGTCATCACCGCCGTTGTCGTGGTCGCCGCCCTGTTCTGGTTCCTGAACAAGACCCGCACCGGCAAATCAATGCGGGCCTTTTCGGATAACGAAGATCTGGCGCTCTTGTCGGGTATCAATCCGGATCGGGTGGTCATGGTGACATGGTTGATCGTGGCGGCACTGGCGACGATTGCCGGCGTGCTGTACGGGCTCGACAAATCCTTCAAGCCGTTCACCTATTTCCAGTTGCTGCTGCCAATCTTTGCCAGCGCCATCGTCGGCGGTCTTGGCAACCCGCTGGGCGCGATCGCCGGCGGCTTTGTTATCGCCTTCAGCGAAGTCACCGTAACCTATGCCTGGAAAAAGGTGCTGGTCTACGCCCTGCCCGACGGCCTGGGGCCCGACAGTCTGGTCCAGCTTTTGTCGACCGACTACAAATTCGCGGTCAGCTTTGCGATCCTGATCATAGTTCTGTTGTTCAAACCGACCGGCCTGTTCAAAGGACAATCCGTATGAACCCGACCCTCAAAGCC
>JBBKXP010000159.1:0-5644 GCA_037969545.1 Paracoccaceae bacterium
GTGTGACGCTGCCGTCGCCGGATTGGTCCGCCGGAACGAACTGAAGGTCTGTCTTTGCCTTGCGATACACGCAAAACGCGCCCCCGGTGTCGGGGACGCGTCTTGTGGATTTGTGGTGCGAAGGGGCGGCCCAACCGGCCCGCCCCCTGCCGGATCAGATCGGGAACGGTTCCTTGGTCGGGAACTGCGGCAGTGACTTGCCCTCCAGCGACAGCGGCTGGGCGTTCGGGCTTTGGTTGAACGCCCGAACGAAGAACGATCCCAGCGAGTTGATGCCATTGCCGGCGCCAGTGCCGGTGCTGCTACCGTCGCAGGCTGAAAGAGTCAGACCGCCGACAATCGAAAGTAAGATTACTTTTTTCATGGTGTTTCCTTTCTCTCTCCAGCCTTAACCGCCAGCGCCCGGAAGCGGGGTGTTCAGGTAAGGAAAGCTCGCCAGTGTTTCTGTTGCACGCAGCGGAGCGCCATCGGTGATCGGAGCAAAGCCAACGGGGGCATCTTCCGGTAAGCAGTAGCCGAGGTTGATCAGGTCGCTGTCAGTATCTTCGACAAAGTCAGGGTTGTCAGGATTAAGTTCGGCACCAAGCGGCACATCATAGCACAGCGCCCCCATGGCGACGCGGAGTTCGATGTCGACGACATCGTCACCCGGACGGCGACCGTTGGGAAAGCCTGCAAGATCTTCGGCAACCACACCGAAGGTATTCTGAGCGTCCCGCGGCGTCGGATCCACTCCGGTATTCAGGCGAAGCATTTCGGACCCGGTCACGGTTGCAAGCTGGTTGAACCCCTCGAACCCGGTCAGGAACGCGGCGACCAGATCGGTGCGACCTTCATCGTCAACGGTCGGCGCAATATCCTCGAAAGAGGTCATCAGCGTTGCGTTGACCGCATCTTTGAACAACAGGTTGATCAGCGCCGGCAGGGTCGGGTTGGTGACATAAACAGCCAATGCGCCGTCCTGCGTCGGTTCGGCTGCGTTGAACAGATCCTTGTCAGGCAGACCAATGACGACTTCGTTGACCAAAGGCGCGCCAAGACGAGACTGTTGGACCCAAGCGCCGCCATAGATCGAGGTCCGGTTATAGGTCGGTGACGGGTTTTCAAGTTCGGCCTGCGGCAGCGATGCCGTCGTCCAGCCACCGATCACGCCGTTGCCGTCACCGGTCAGGCAGGCGATCGGAACTTCGATCGCAATACTGGTCACATTCGATTCGCCGATCAGGTCGTCGTTGGCACGGTCTTGGACGATGCCGTTCGTGAACACGACGTCACTGGCATATTGCGGCCATGCGGGGTTGTTGACGCCCTGGATCGGCACCAGATTTACGAGGTCGAAAACCTCGCCAAGATTGACAGCAAAAGTTTCGGCGCGTTGGCCGACGAACACCTTTGCGGCGCCGCAATCTCCGATAGTGACGCCGTCATAGATGTAGGCATTGGCGTAGGCGTCATAGTTGGGGAAGGTCTTGGTGCCGAAATAGTCGGCAGGTTTGGTGAAGGTGGCCGAGCCGCCCGAGGTCAGCGGGGCGCGCGTGCCAGAGCGACGGTCGCCCGAAATCATGGTGACGCTGTAGGTCTCGGATTCGTTCAGTGGGGACATGTCACCATCAGCATTGTCTTCGGTAATCATGCCTGCGGCCCGCAGGGGAATCGGAACGTCGACGCCGCCGACGGTCAGGGCCACACCGTTGCCATCTGCTGCCAGCGCGCTGTCGAAATTGAACTGGAACGTGATGTCCTCGATGGCATCGCCATCGTTGTCGATGTGGATTTCATAGATCGCGTCGTTGTCCAGCGTGAAATAGTTCGGGCCGCCATAGGGCGCCTGCAACGGCTGGTAGTTGGCGATCAGCGTGACGTAATCCGCGCGTCCTTCCTCGTAGCTGCGGAACATGTAAAAGTCCGTCGCGTCGATTTTGGGCTGTTCGGTGATCCCGGGGGCCTCGCGGTGGGATGAGGCGCTGGTAAGCGTGGCCGTCAGGGCCAGCGCAAATGCCGTGGTTCCGGTCAGTGTGGTTCTGAGTGTCATTTCGTTTCTTCCTCCATGTTGCCCTAAAGCAGGACAGACTTGTTACGTCTTGGTTTTTGCGCCGGACTTGTCGCGTGGCGCTTGTCGTGTGGTCGAGCCGATTTCAGCAGCATCCGACCTTCGGGGCTTGCGTTCTGACAACCGGAATATTCCGCGGTTGATCTTCCTTGCCCTGAAGTAAACACGCACGGGCGAGCATTAAGTTGCAGGTGCGCGTGAAAATTCTTAAGAAAAATTGCAGAAGCCGGATAATGAACTGGAAAGTTGGAGAAAAATATTTTGTCCTTCGGGCAAGGGTTCCTGCCAGACGTGCTGGCAACGCCGTTTCTGATCGTCGTCCTTGTGGCCTTGGCCCGCTACGATCTGCGGCATAATCGACTGCCGGATCGGGGGACACTGGCGCTTGTGGCAGCTGGACTCGCCCTGGCGTTCTGGCGGTCACAGGGACTGTTGCCATGGTTGGAAATCAGCGGCGCCTGCGCCGGGTTTGCAGTCTTCTGGGCGATCGGCGAATTGTTCTGGCGAGTTCGGGGGCAGGACGGGCTGGGGCTTGGTGATGCCAAGCTGATGGCAGCCTGTGGTGCATGGGTCGGCATCGAAATGCTCCCGCTCGTGGTGCTCATCTCCGCCGGGTCCGCACTGATTTTCGTTGTGGCAACCCGCCACGACCGGGCCGCGCCGCTTGCCTTTGGCCCCTGGCTTGCCGTTGGTTTTCTGATTGGCTGGTGCGTGCATCTGGTGGTTGTGTGATCGCTTGTCAGCCATGCAGGTCCGGATCGTGACACTGACGTGCCCCCCCTGAATCGTGGACGCCTTCTTCGCCAATTTTAAGGCAAGAGTGTGTTGCGTCGATCAGTTGAGTCTGCCGCGAAGAGCCGACGTTGGCTCGATTTTCGCAATTTGAAGGATTGGTCCAAAGCCCAATACCACCACATTTGCAGGTCGCTGAATCGTCGCATGAAAAACGGACATTCGGGTTGGCCGACAACACCATCAATTTCAGCAAGTGCTGGTCCCCTCCAACTTGGTGGTTTCCGTGAGCCGAGTTACAAATGCCGCCAATGCAGAATTTTCCGACATCCGCTTCGACACTGCTACTGAATACCAAACACAGCAAATTTGGCGGGGATCGCAGGCCACAAGTGCGCCGGTTTCGATTTCTCTTTAGCACAAGATATTGTCCGCCAGAATGATCCCCTCACCGTCGACCGCGACATCGATGGCAAGCGAATGATCCGAATAGACCCGGCCTTTCTGCCAGTTTGGATTCTCCGGCTGGTGGGCAGAAAACCACTGATGCCAAATCTCTCGACCGTTGTCGTGAACGAGGGGTGCGGCCATCCAGTCCGCCGCACCACCGTTTGCATCCGGGCGGGATTTCAATTGCGGCGCACAGGCGGGAAAGTCGTCGATTGGAAAAGGTCGAAACGTCTTGGCGCCTTTGTCCGGCAGACGGGTGTTGTTCGCCAATCCGAAATCGCCGCGGCTGCAAGAATTCCTGTCGAACACACGCCATTAGGGCGCATCGGTTGCACCAAACAAAATCAAAACAAAGGAGACTGAAATGAAACTGAAATCCAAATTCCTCGCGTCCGTTGTAAGCGCCATGGTGCATTTTGCGGCGCAAACCGCGCTCGCAGAGACCCTGCGCATCGACGTTGAAGGAGCTTCCCGCCTTTTTCGAGGAAGGAAGCCAATGGCACGCTGTCGGGCTTTGATATCGATATCGCAATGGCGTTGTGCGCACAGTTGAACCGTGACTGCGAACTGGTCGGGCAGGAATGGGATGGCATGATCCCCGCACTGATCGCCAATCAATACGATGCCATCGTGGCCTCACTTTCGATTACCGACGAACGCAAGACGCAGGTCGATTTTTCGGCCAGATATTACTTCACGCCGTCGCGATTCGTCGCCTTGGAGGGTGCAGACTTTGACCTCGCGGCGGGGCCGGGAATGTCTATTCCACTTTCGTTCGATCAGTGCCCGATCTGGTGCTGATGATGTTGATTTTCTATGGCGACCAAGTCTTGCTGACCCAGTTGGGCGGCGTCACCGGGCTTTGGGACTATGTCGAGATCAATCAGTTTCTGGCAGGCGTGATCACGCTTGGTTTCATCTTTGGCACCTGTATGGCCGAGACCTTTCGTGGCGCCATTCTGGCAAACCCACGCGGCCAGACCGAGGCGTCGATGTCGGTCGGCAAGACGCCCTGACAGATTTTCAAGATCGTGACATAGCCGCAGATGGTGCGTTTTGCGCTGCCGGGTTTCACCAACAACTGGTTGGTTCTGGTGAAGTCGACAGCGCCTGTTTCAGTGATCGGTCTGCATGATCTGGTCTGGAACGCCTTTTCGGCGGGCCGATCCACCCACAAGCTGTTCTCCTTCATGATCGCCGTTTTGCTGATCTATCTGGTCATCACCGGCATTTCAGATCTGTTTCTGCACTGGGTTGATCGCAGGTATTCCTCAGGCGTGAAACGAGCGTGACGGCAATGGCAACCGAACAAAGTTTTTTCGAATACTTGCGCAGCTTTAACGAAACCGCATCGCCGATCAATTTCATGCTGATCTATGACAATTTCGGCCGCTTTTTCGAAGGCGCGTTGGTGACGTTCGAGCTGACCTTTCTGGCGCTTTTGGTCGGTGGCTTGATCGCCATACCGATGGCCATCGCACGGGCCTACCGCAAGCCGTTTTTCGGCCCGGCGATCCGCGCCTACACCTGTGTCATTTGTGGAACGCCTCTGTTGGTGCAGGTTTACCTGTTCTATTTCGGCCTTGGACGGTTCAAGGCAGTGCGGAACAGCTCTCTGTGGGACCCGATCCTGAGCAGCCTGTGGAGGTGCGTGTTGATCGCCTTCACGCTGAACACCGCCGCCTATGAGGCCGAATTTCTGCGCGGCGCGATTGAGACGACACCACATGGCGAGGTCGAGGCCGCCAGGGCCAGTGGCATGACGCCGTTTACCCGGATGCGGCTCGTGGTTTTGCCAAGCGCATTTCGCCGTGCGCTGCCCGCCTATTCCTACGAGGTGATCTTTACGCTGCACGGCTCGGTCATCCAAGCACGGTGACATTGCAGGATATCTTGGGCACCGGACGATGGTTGAATGGTCGTTACTACCTTGCCTATGAAGGTTTTATCACCGCGATGGTATTCTACATGGCCATCGTCTTCATGATATCAATCGGCTTCCGGATGGCAGAAAGGCGCTACCTACGGCACTTTCGACCGATGGAGACACCGCTTAATTCTGCAACCCTCGTGACTTGACTCAAAGGGCGCCCGCTGCTTCCCATTCCCTCACTGAAAGGTTTTTCAATGTCGACCCCTCACACCAAAAAACGCGCGTTGATCGAAGGCCGCGTGGCGTTGATCGTGATCGACATCCAGAAATCCACTTTTGCGCCGATCCCTGCGAACAAGCGGTCCATCGCGCATATGCCGGAATACCCCGAGCGGATGGCACGGGCCAAGATCGCCATCGACACGGCGCGGGCGGTTGGCATTCCGGTGGTGTTCATTCAGGAAATCCACCGCGCCAATCTGATCGACATGGGCCTCGAAACCGATGGCGACGAAAGCGTCAATTGCCTGGACAGGAAC
>JBBKXP010000160.1:0-13096 GCA_037969545.1 Paracoccaceae bacterium
CGAACAGGCCTGACAAAAGACCGCACTCGATCACATGCGCAGACGTTCAAAAAATCCTTGCAAACCGAGCGGCATCCACAAAAGAAGGTTCGCTGCCAGTCCCTTCCCCTCCGCCACTTGCCCTCGCGAAAGCGTTCTCCCCATCCGGCCGCAGCCGGATTTTTCCGTTGTTTTAAAGGGTTATGCGGGAAGGGCTGAAAACCGCTTGGGACCAAAGGTGCCTAAAGTGGTTCTCTCCAGGTCTGAATTCTCTGAAGCTGATGACTGCGTCGATTTGGTGCGGAGTTCCTAAGGGGTTGAACCTTGTGCGGTTTTTCCGACGTGGAAAATTCATTTCGACGCCGGTCTCGTCTGATCAAATGGAACTGAAATCGGAACTCGTCGTCGCATCTGCTAGGTGGGCTCAATCAGGGCGCGGCAATTTAGCGAGTAGCACCAGGGGAGGGACGCGGACTTTCTCCGCAAGCACGATTGCCGATGCCGCGAAGTCGGAAGCTAACATTTAGGCGGTATTGAAACGGGGGTCCACTTTGCCGGTCGCGTGACCGCACTGAACCCAACCCGGAAGCGCCAAAATTCACTGCGCGCTCTCAGCGATAATTTGCGCTGAGCCGCTACAACTATTTGCTTCGCATGGCAGCAGGAAATGCGTCCGATCAGCGATCGACGGATGGGCATTAGCCAGGTCGCGTAACTGAAATGTCTTTCGCTAAAATGGTTCTATGTTCCTCTTCCAAAATGAGTCCGGCGGCGGCGCGAGCAATCAAATGCTTTACCTTTTTAGTTGACTTGGAATCGGCTCGATTCGCTCACCGATTGAGGACAGGAATTGATCCATGTACGGACTTCGGACACCTCAGTTTTCGTATCTCGCGACCGACTCCCGTGACTGGCGACAGGGCCATGATTTCATCCGTGCCCCAACTTCAGGGCGGCAACGCGCGGTTTGTAACAGCCGCAGGCCATAGCAGACAAGCCGACGAACAGAGGAATGTAATTTGAGCCGCGTTTGGATGTAGCGCGAAGTAAATTCAGCCTATCCTTCCCAGAACCGGGAAAGCGTCGAGTAACCAATATGACAAGGCACTCAGTCGTCCCGTCATCATCGCAACGCCCATCAGGATCATGACCACGCCGGCTGCTTGGTGCAGCCGCCGACCGACGCGACCGATGGCGCGCAGCCGACCGGCGATCCGGTCGGTGAACCCCGCCACGATGAGAAACGGTATGCCAAGCCCGGCAGAGTAGACGGCGAGGAGCACCATGCCTTCGCCGATCGTCGCGCTGGCCGCGCTGGCCGTGAGGATCGCGCCGAGAATGGGACCGATGCAGGGCGTCCAGCCAAAACCGAATGCTAATCCGAGCACATAGGAAGCGGTTGGCTGGCCACCAGGGATATCGAGATGAAAACGAAAGTCGCGTTCCATGACCGATAACCGTGCGGCGCCGATCATGAACAACCCGAACAAGATAACAGTGGCACCGCCGACGAGATTCAGCTCGTAACGCCAACGCAGCAGGACTTGACCAAGCGCCGTCGCCGAGGCGCCAAGTGCAATGAAGATTGTGGAAAAGCCCAGAACAAAGCAGAAGCTCAACCAGACGGCGCGCGATGCAGATGAAGACGCCACGCCCCCCTGTGTGGCCGTACGTCCCGCAACGTACGAGACATAACCCGGGACCAGCGGAAGGACGCAGGGCGAAACAAAAGAAATGGTGCCTGCGAGAAGTGCTGCGGTCAGGCCGAGAAGAGAGACGTCTACCATGCGATGCCCTCCGCCCGGATGAGCTTGCGCAGCGGCAGTCTGATCGCAGCCCAATATGCGAGGGATGGCACGACTAACCATTGCAGCAGGGGCGTGAGCCCGACATCCAGCGATGGAACCACCGGCATGATATCGCGATAAGCCCAGCCGGCGCGGATAACGATGTTCAGATATTCACTGAAGACTGTGTAGGAGACGCCCAAGGCCACTGCCAGAAGCAGCACCGCTGCGGCCCTGGCGGTAGGCCATGCGTGTCCGCCCACGAGAAACAACGAGAGTAACAGCGTACTCATGGCAATCAGAAGATCACCGCCAGTGCAATGAACGACTGCAAAGGCGATCTCGCTCCAGCTTCCTTCGACCCAGATCGTATAGAGCGGGATGTGGGCAATCTCCCAGATCAGATGTCCGGCTGCAGAATAGACGATGTACCGACGGATGACGGATAGCCAGTTCGGATCGGGAAGTTCATATGGGCTTGTATTTGTTGTCATTCCTGCGGCTCATCTTTGCTTCAGTGCTCGTTTGTCAATCCGTTGATGTAGAGGATCATGTTGATATGGCGGAACGCGGCTCCCTCGAACATCCCGGCGTGCCGGTTGCCGCGTGCGATCACGTGGACGAGTGGCGCGTCCGGAGTATCGGGCGAAAGTGCGCGAAACCGCGCAATCACCGGTTCGATCGATGATAGCGGACGAGCGACAACCACATTTTCGGCGGTTGCTCCAAATGCCGGATCGTCTGCATCGCTCACGATCAGAAAAGTCACCATGCTCAGCATGGGCGATGCGTTCACACCGTCTCTGACTCTTGCCAGGAGTGCCTGCTGATCTATGCATGGCGCCCCGCAATCCGTCGGAACGAAGCTGAGGGCGATGACCTGATCCGATAGTCTGTCGAGATCAAAGGGGGCACCATCCGGCCCAAGCAGGTCCAGGGTCGGCACATTGTCAAGGTCGACCGATTGAAAGGCGGGTTCCTTCTGTTCCATCACCTCGTCGAGCCGATCACCCGGGTGGTCAGCGAGTGCCGGAACGGCCATGAGTAGGACTATCAGCGCTAAGACGGTTCGCATGATTATTCCTCCCGTGGTCCACTTGCACCCGGCCCAAGGACCGGGACGCTGATTTCAATTTTGGCGCCCGAAGCGAATGTCAGGGTGAGTGGCAGGATAGTGCCCTCCTCGAGTTTTTCGGTGAGAGCCATCAACATCAGATGAATCCCTCCGGGCGCGAGAGTGACCGGTTCACCAGAAGGCAGGTTCAGAGCATCAATCGCGGACATTCGACTCACGCTGTCGGCATCGGTCTCAACGCCGTGAATCGTGACGTGCCCCGCAATGGGAGTGGCGACGCCGATCAGCTGATCTTCTTCGTCACTTTGAAGCGTGAGATACGCCGCTGCCGGGCGCGAGGCGAGGATACTGGCGCGGGCCCAACCGTCGCTGATAATAACGTCGGCGTGTGCGGACACCGGCCAGAACGCCAGTGCGGCCAAAAGTATCAAATGTCTCATTCGTCCAACTTACTCCTTCACAATTTTCCAATAATCTCTTGCGCGAGCGCGTCCGGTGGCTGGCCACCGTCCTGATAGACGGCCTCGAACGCACCGTCCGGGCGCATGAGATAGATGTGTCCCGCATGCGCCATCAAATAACCGTCAGGTGCGGAATCATCCTCAGTGCGCTCGTACCAGGTCCGAAAGTTACTTGCGGCCTCGGCGACCTCGGATTCGGTGCCTGTCAGTCCGATCAGACGCGGATGAAAGGCCGATACATATTCCTCCAAGATCGGCACTGTGTCGCGTGCGGGATCGACCGTAATGAAGATTGGGGCCACTTCGTCTGCATCGTCACCGAGCAAATCCATGACGCTGGCCATGTAGGCCAGAGTGGTAGGGCAAACATCGGGGCAGTTGGTGAAGCCGAAGAAAACCATTTGCCAACGATCGGAATAATCAGCCTGCGTCACATCTTGTCCGGTATGGTCTGTCAGAGAAAATTCGGACCGGATGTCGGCCTCGCCTGAATATCGAACCTCCCGCGCTCCGCCTCCAAGATACATGTTGAGTGCGGTCATCACTCCGTAGCCAGCGACAGCGAGAAAGGCCGCGCCCCACAGGAATGTCTGAATATGGCGCTTCCAGGACTGTGGGGTTTCCTGATGACTATTCGACATTTTCAGCCTCCGAAATCAGCGCCTGAAGATCCGCCTTCTCCAGCAATCCCGGGATAAGCGTATCGCCAATCAGAAACGTCGGAGTTCCCGAGATTCCGAGTTCGGCTGCGGCCCGGTGGGATGCTTCGATATGAGCGGTGACGTCTGCTGCCTGCATGTCGGCCTGTAGGCGGGCATAATCCAAACCAGCCTGTTCGGCAGCACGCCGGATCATCACGGAATTCGCCCGGGGTTGGGCCATCAGCGCTTCGTGAAACGGGGCAAAGCCATCTTGTTTGAGTGCGGCCAGTGACGCGCGCGCTGCAAGCTCGGAATCCGGACCAAGAATTGGCCATTCGCGCATGATGATGCGGAGCTCGGGGTTGTCGTTGATCAACTCGAACAGGATCGGGGCGGCGCGTCGGCAATAGGGGCAATTGTAGTCGAAGAATTCGATAAGAACGATTTCGCCTTCTGGATTTCCCAGGACCCCAGCGTTCGTGTCGGACCGCAGGAGGTCACTCACGCGCTCGATAGCGGCAAATTGTTCCGCTTGGGCTTCCGCCCGCGCCTCTTCCCGGAAAGCCAGAAGCGACTCCATCAGAACTTCCGGGTTCTCGCGGATGGTTTGCAGGATCAAGGCCTTGATGGCCTCCTCCTCCGTCTGTTCGAGGGGCGTGGATTGCTGGGCGGCCGCACTAGCGGGCACAGATATCAACGCCCAGACAAAGATCACAAGAAACCGAACGACTGGTCTAAATGGCATGATTATTCTCCGGGTCGCATCGCCGGGGGTGGCCGCCCGCGGCGATGACTGTTCAGCCCTTGTCCGTTAAAGGTGCGGTTTCATCCATGGAGCCGTTCATCGCTTCCAACATCTCGGTGCAGGCTCTCATCATCGGCCCCATTTGCTGCATCATTTTCATCATGGGCATCATGCCCGACATATCGCCGTTCATCATGTTTCCGGTCATGCCGCTCTCGCCGTCCATCATCTGGGCGGACGATCCGGTGCTGTCCTTGGCAACCACACCGGTTGCCAAGAGGGTAGCCACGGCCGCGGCGATGCTCAGTTTCTTGAGAGGTTTCATCATCTTCTCCTTCGGGTTTCTTGAGGCTGTCGGGTTCAGTCCCGCGGCAGGCTCGGTTCTGCGGCCGAGCCCTTTTTGTCGCATGATTCTGATTTGCACATCACGCAGACGCCCAGCCCGCACATGACAGCGCAGGGTGCCAGTGCCAGGATGAGCGGGGCAGCCCCTATGGCGGTCAGCCAACCCCAGTTCAGCGCCATTCCGGCACCTATGAATGCCATCGCCGCGAGGATAAGACCGCGGCGTCCAAGTTTGGGTCGCCACGGGTTTCCTGCAGGAACTTCGGTGTGAGGTGATGTTTCGGACATTTGTTACTCATTCCCTTCGTTAATGAGAGTTTGCATTTGATTGACGATTTCCGGGCTGTCCCACTCGGCTGGTCCAACCAGCCGACCGCGTTCCTTGCCGTCGCGGTCGATCAGGATTGTCGTCGGCAGGCCCAGTACACCGAAGCCGAACATCGCGCGGGTGCTGTCGGCCAGGTACATGCCGAGGTGCTGGATGCCAATTTCATCGTAGAATCGGCGCACGACTTTGAGCCCCGCCCGATCGATCGAAAGCGGCAGCACGTGAAAATCACCTCCACCAAGCTGGGCCTGAAGCGCATCGAGCGTCGGCATCTCTTCGCGACACGGAACGCACCAAGTTGCCCAGATGTTGAGGAGCACGATCCTGCCTCGGAAATCCTCCAGTGTCAGGTCGCGCCCCGAGCCGTCCACGAAAGGCGGTGACAGCATTTCCCGAGGCACGTCGTGAAGCGGCATCAGCGGCTGTGCCCGGGCCGGACCCGCGAGGCCAAACGCCGCCATTCCAGCCATTAGTTTGCGCCGTTTCATGATCCGCCTCCTTCCTGAAGGCGTCGCACCACGGGAAGGATGTCTTCCTCCAGGGAGCGGCGGTTGAAGGGGCCGATGTGCTTGTAGGCGATCCGACTTTCGGCATCGATCACGAAGGTTTCCGGAAGCCCGTAGACGCCCCAGTCGATGGACACGCGCCCGGAACGGTCGGCGCCGATCCGCGTGTAAGGGTCGCCGAGCTCAGTCAGAAATCCCAATGCCTCCTCGGGACGGTCCTTGTAGTTGATGCCAAAAATCGCGACTTCATCCCGGGCGGCCAACTCGTTCAGCAAGGGCATCTCGACCCGGCACGGCACGCACCAGGACGCCCAGACGTTGACTATAGACACCTGCCCATTCAGGTCGGCGGTCGAGAGGCCGTCTGATCGCCCTTCCATGGGCGGCAGATCGAATTCGGGAACCGGTTTGCCGATAAGCGCAGACGGCAGGCGATCATCATTGTTGAAGAGACCCCAGTAGAATCCGGCGCCGATGAGAGCGAACGTCGCGACCGGCAATATGCTCAGAAGCCGACCTTTGTGTCGACGTGGTTCCACTGCGGCGCTCATAGCTCACCTTTATCGTTTGCTGAGACTTCCGCCTGAAACTCGCGCTGTCGATCCGGCCAGGTGCTCTTTATATAGGTGAGAACATCCGCAATCTCGTCGTCAGTCAGGCTCTCGCCGAAAGCCGGCATGTCGCTTTCGTAGCCGGGAACCACCGCCCCAACGCCACCCTTTGTCACAATGAAGAGGTTTCGGTCGGAGTGGTGCCAGGTATGGCCGGTCTCATCATGCGGCGGAGCGGGCATCCGGCCGTTGTCGAGACGCCGCCGCCAGTCCGGCTGACCTTCGAGGTTTGCGCCATGGCAGGACGCGCAATTCTCAGCGTATATCCGCCGTCCCGCTTCAATGTCTGCGGCGGCGACCGGTTCGCCGAGAAAGGTAAGCCCGTCGATCGGCGCGTTATCGGACCCTGTCTGCGCCAGCGCGGCAATGCCGATGGCAACGGCGGCCAGCCCCGCAAGGGTACAAATGGCGAAAGGCCTCATCGCGTCCCCCGGATGTATTTTATCAAGGCGACCAGGCTCAGCACGAGGACGGCAACAAGCAACAGCAGGACGAGACCGCCGCCGAACATCATGGCACCCATCATCGGACCGCCCATCATGCCCATACACTCATTCATCGGAATAGACGGAGATGCCGCGTTCACCGAACGCGTAGGTCTTGAGTGTACCGGTTTTCACCCGCGCCATCCCCGGGGCGTTTGCGGGCATACCCGGCAAAGTGATGCCGGTGATTTCGGGCCGTTCATTCAAGAGCCGGTCGATGATATCGACCGGAACAAGCCCGCTGACATAGTAGCCTTCGATCTCGGCCAAGTGGCAGCCGATCCCCTGCTCGGGCACACCAACCTCGACCGAGCGCTTGTCGAATGTACTGTCGTCGATGCGCGCCACGGTAAAGCCATTCTGTTCAAGATAATCCGCGTAAGTGTCGCAGCACCCACAGCCTGGATCGCGCCAGATCGTGATTTGCCTTCCGGGATCGCCGGGCGCTAGGGCTGGGTCGGGTGCCGGGTCGGGCGTGCCTTGCGCCCAGGTAAGCATGGCCAGCGCCGCCGCTCCAACAATCCCGCCGCCAACAAGGCCAAGTATGTTTCTTCTCTGCATCATTCTCTCCTTCATCCGGCCGCAGTCGCGGTCCAGGTTGCGCCGCCGTCGCGGCTGAGCTTCAGGGCACCGCCAATTACGGCGGCGATGTAATTCGCGTCCTGGGGATGAACCGCGACGGCCGAGGCGGTGCCTGCTGCCCTCTGCGTCCAGACCACGCCGCCATCCTTCGAGGCCCAGAGGCCTGAGGTCAGCGCGGCATAAAGCCGTTCCGGCGCCGACGGTGCGCTGGCCAGCGCCAGGACCGGTTCGCCTTCGGGCAATGGGTTCTCGGGCGGCGGCGCGTCGCCTGCCACCAGCGCATCCATAGCGTTTCCGGGCTGCACATCCTGCCAGCGGCAGAAGCAGTCAGGCACCCGCGTAAGGCCCCTCTCGGTGCCGGCGTAGATCCAGATGCCGCCCATGCCGGTCTCGAGATCGACAGAGACCAACGTCAGCGGATCACGCTCGGCATCGTCGAGCCAGGGGCGGTCCATGGCGAGCGCCCAGGTTTCGCCCGCATCCTCGCTTTTGTAGAGACCGTCGCCACGAATTGCCGCATAGATCAGGTCAGGATCGCGAGCGGCAACTGAAACTGCACCGACCTCGCCGGCTGGCAGACCGACCGTTCCCGTGCGCCAGCTCTGGCCGCCGTCGGTGGAAACTGTAACGCCTCCCTCGGTCAGCCCGACAACCACCAGCCCAGGTCGATCCCGGTGGGTTGCCACGGCAAGGACACGCCCGGGCGACACCAACTCGGTCCAACTGCGCCCGTCGTTTTTGCTGGCGATCAGATTTCGACCCGATGCGATGAGCCTGTTTCCATCGAAGGCCAATGCTCGATATTTGGTTTGTCCAGGATCGGCGGTGCTGATTGTCGGCAAAGCCAAAGCGGTGGCGCCCCCAAGTACCGTAGTCAGGAATGCGCGACGACTTGTCCTCGGATTATTTGACATCATTGGCCTTCCTCACTTGATGCGCCTGAAGGGCAATCTTCAACGACGAGTTCTTTCAGGTCAGCGAGGTTTGCGAAAATCACAGTGAACCTGTCGCCTTGCATCCCAGCCCGCAGGATCACACCGGCGCCCGCGACTGGACCGGATTCCATACTGTCGACTTTCAGACGAAGGTTCTTTTCCCAAAGCTTGGTATGAACGCCATCTGCGGTCTCAACCACGAAATTATCTGCGCAGTGACGGACGCCGACAACGCGCGCGTAGTCGGGTGTTCCAGAGAGCGATTGAGGTGCCTGAGCCCGCAGGTAGCTTGCAGGAATTACGCCTTGGTCTACCAGTGCTTCCGCTCCCCCAGGCGATCCAGCCTGCTCCAGAAATGCAATGAGATCGGCGCGGGCTCCGGTGTCGGATATGCCGCGGAATGTCATTGTAGTGCCTTCGATCATCTCGGAGGGAGACTCGAGCCATGCGTCGAGCGATACCGCATCCCACAAAAATCCGGTATCGCGGAGACCATCTGAGTAGCGGGCAAACTCCGAGACCTTCCCAGCCGGACGGTTCCACACATCCGCGAGACTTGGACCACTCAGATGAAGCCCAGGCTCCAGAGCATGACAGGCCACGCATGCACGATACAACTCCGCACCCTTGCGGACATCGCCTTCCGCCAAGGTGACCTGGGGCGCGAAAGCGAAGCTCATCACACAGAGCCTAGTTAGTATTTTGCGCATCTTCATCCCTTTCAAACCACCCGGATCACACCCATCATCCCGGCCGCCTGGTGCTCGAGGATGTGGCAATGGAACATCCAGTCGCCCGGATTGTCGGCGACGAATGCAATCTCTACGCGCTCGCGGGGCGCAATCAGTACGGTGTCCTGCCACTCGCGAAGTTCGGTCGGCTTCCCGTCGCGGCTGATGACGCGGAAGGAATGGCCGTGCAGGTGGATCGGGTGGTCGAACGCCGTTGCGTTGGTCATTTGGAGAACATGGCTCGCGTTGCGTTCCAAAGTCAGGAAGGGATCGAGCATGTGCCCTTCGGCCGCTTTGCCGTTGATGAACCAGATGCCGCGTCCATCGTGGCGCATGCCCATGATGCCGCCACCCATCATGCCGCCGGACTGATCCAGGCCCATTTCGCGCTCAACCATTCCGCCCATCATACCGCCTGTGAAGAGGACCTCGTGGCGGCGGGCAGTGGCCAGATCTGGCTCGGGAATGGGGTTGGCCGGGAGGGCGACCTCCCAGACGGGAGGCGCTTCACGCAAAGGCGTGTCGTCATAGACGACATCGAGCAATTGAAATTCGTTGCCGCGATAGGCCCGATCGATCAGCGGAACCTTAGCGCCGCTATCGGCAATACAATCGAGAATGACATCGGCGCGCATGGCGGGGCCGAGGACGACGAGTCCATCTGGCGCCGCGTGGGGCGTAACAGGTTGCCCGTCGAGCGCGATGATCCGTGGTGCGTGATCGCTGAAGTCGAGCGCAAAGATGCGCGCATTCGCGGCGTTGATGAGCCGCAGGCGGATGCGTTCGCCCCGCCGCACCGCGAAGATATCGGGAACCCGTCCGTTTGTAGTGACAGTATTTCCCAGGCGACCTGCGTGGCTCATGTCCATGGCCGCGCCGAAGTCTTCCGAGATCGCGGCGTTCTGTGTCAGCCGCCAGTCGTCGAGCACCCAGGTGACATCGCGGTCGACCTGTGGAGCGTTGGATTCTTCGACGATGAGCGGCCCGTAGAGACCGCGTCCGACCTGCTCGAAACTGCGCTGGTGCGGGTGATACCAGAAGGTACCCGCATCGACCGCATCAAACTCGTAGGTGAAGGTTTCTCCGGGGGCGATGGGTTTCTGGGTCAGGTGCGGGACCCCGTCCATCGCATTGGGCAGACGCAGCCCATGCCAATGAACCGTGGTCTCTTCGGCCAGCGCGTTCGAGACTTCAATGCGTAACCGGTTGCCCTGCCGCACCCGCAATTCGGGGCCGGGAACCCGGCCGTTGTAGCACCACGCAGGCGTCGTAGGATGGGGTTCGGGGACCAGACGCGCGCGGCCCGGCGCAGCGCGCAGCGAGAAGCTGTGGGTTTGCGGCTCGGCCAGTCCGGGCTTGCCGATGGCCGTAGCCGCGGCACCTGCCACCAAGGTGGCGAGAAACGATCGGCGTGTGAAAGCCGGATTGAACTCAGGGGACATGGACGGACTCTCTCTGGTCTTGCGATGCGCCACCTAAGCTGTGCTGTGGCGACGATTTGACAGACCGTGCGAACGAGCTGCTTCGCACGTCCGGCACGGGGGGACACACCGCGCGCGATCAGGCGCCGAGTGTTAGATCAGAGGTAGGATCGGGGTGGCTGCTTGGCCGGAGAACCGGCAATGCCGCGAGGCGCAAGCTCCGGCAGTCTCACATGCACGTCCGACACGGCGATCAGACCAGAGTCCGCCGATATCGACGGGATTGCGGCGATCCCTGAGGCGTTGCACACGAAATCACACGTTGCGCCTGTGAGACCGGCTTCTAGGTCACCACAAGCGGTGCAATCGTCCATCGACGTCATGCCTGCATCCGCAGTGATCATCGCGGATGCCATGGTCGCTGAGCCCGCCGAATGCGCGACTGCACTGACGGCAAAAGCCGCAAGCGCGAAAATACAGAACAGGCGGGCGA
Organism: Paracoccaceae bacterium; assembly: GCA_037969545.1. GTDB lineage: Bacteria > Pseudomonadota > Alphaproteobacteria > Rhodobacterales > Rhodobacteraceae > JBBKXP01. The sequence continues at coordinate 11,126 of JBBKXP010000160.1, forward strand.
AGAAACTCATGATCTACTATCTACTATTGCATGGACCGGGAATCCAGAGTTTCCGGATCGCGTTTCGGTGAAGGACGGGATATCGGCGGTTTCGCGCGCCCGCTCGCGCGTCGTTGTGCCAGATCCTCCATGATCGGGCATTCGGGCCTCTCGTCGCCCCGGCAGCGCCTGACCAAATCTTGCAGCGTTCCGCTTAGCGCCTGAAGTTCCTCGATCTTTTGGTCGATACGCGCCAGCTGCGTCCTTGCGATGGACTTGACGTTGGAACTGGACCTTTCACGATCCTCGTAGAGCGACAGCAAGGTCCGGCATTCCTCGATGCTGAAGCCGAGCGAGCGGGCCCGGCCGAGAAACGCCAACTTGTGCAAGTAGTCGTTTCCGGACTCCCGATAGCCATTCGCGCGGCGTGGTGGACATACGAGACCGATATCGTCGTAGTACCGGACCGTCTTGACGGGCAATCCGCTTCGCTCGGAGACGTCGCCAATGTTCATCGCGAAAACCTCATTCGTTTGATTTTCTCAAGATAGGGCTTCCATCTACTGGAAGGTCAAGGCTTGTTTGAGTTTCAGAACACGCGCCCTCTCGTCGACAAGGACCATTGGTTGTCTCCAGCGTTCTATACTGCGACGTTCAGTGATATTCGGCTGACTATATCCTGCTCCCTTGACGATTCCTCTCGTCAGATAACATGTTGTTTTCTAACAAAGTCGTAGTTGGGGTAGCGTCCCCTCAGTTCGGCTTTGGTGCATTGGTCACCCATCAAGAACTAAATGACCGCCGCTGAAGGCTGGATCTCCAAGCCCATAACCGTCTATCAAACCGGCAGAACTAAAGCTCCTGTCTCCGATGGGACACGCGAATACATTCGGAACTGGGTGTCCAGCCCGGCGGATCTTGAGTGCTCGGGCTTGTTCCCAAGCCGTTTTCACGACCGACAGCATGTTTCGGCACGACAATATGCACAAATGGTCCGGGATTGGGTGTTTGCGATCGCGGATGGGACAGGCACTCGCTTAGACGTACCAGGTCGTCCAGAACTATGGGCCCTGTCTACGGGCCGTGAGCGTCAGCCGAGGTGATTTTGCTGTTCTGCCCACTCAACCGGAAAGATCTCTAGCAGCCGTGCCAACGTCAACTCCGGCTCCTGATTAGTGTCCAAAATCGTCTCAACAATATCCGGCCCGAGTAAGGTTAGGCGCAGGACGCGCGTCATGTAAGACGGCGCAATGTTCTCACGCTTGGCCAATTCGGCGATTGTCCCAAACTCCCCCGTCTCCAAAATCCGCTTCCACCGGAACGCACGTGCCAGCGCCTTGACCAACGTATTGTCCACCTTGTGCTGGCTGGATGCTCCATCCGGCAACTGCATCTCCTTGCGGCCGCCGCGCTTCACGAGGCGGAACGGGACATGCACTGTCACCGTTTCCGGCACTGGCTTCGCGAGGGTCATGCCGCTGTTCCTAGATCATCCATCATTTCCCGCGCCAGCCCGGTCAGACCGTCCATCCGGAGGCGAACATTCAAGCCATCTGTGCCGATATCGATCCGCTCGACCAGCAGCGCCGCGATGCGTGCCTGCTCGGCAGGAAAGAGTTCGTCCCAGAGGGGGTCGAGGCGGGTCAGTGCCTCACGCGCCTCAGCCTCGGTGATCTTGCCCCGCGCAGCTTTCCATGTGCCTGCCACAATCTCGGGCTGGCGGAATACAGCCCGCAACTGCTCGATAACCACCGCTTCGATCTCACCCGCCGGGACGCGGCCGACGGGGCAGGATCCAGCGCCGTGCTTCAGCACTGTCTGGCTTACATAGTATCGGTAGAGCTTGCCGCCCTTGCGCGTGTGGGTCGGCGAGAAGGCCGCCCCGTCTGGGCCGTAGAGCAGACCCTTGAGCAGTGCGGGCGTGTCGGCTCGGGTGCGGGCTGCCCGCTTCCGGGGGCTATCGGTCAGAATGGTATGGACCTTGTCCCAGAC
>JBBKXP010000161.1:0-15998 GCA_037969545.1 Paracoccaceae bacterium
TGGTGTGACCGCCACATCGGCGCTGCGCTTTGAAGTGACCCCGGTGATCGTGCCCGCCCGCGCCGCGACCCTGTCGCCCACCGCCGACTTGATCAACACAGCGGCACCGGGCCGGTCCCTGACGGTCAAGGCGAGCGACATCGGACCGGACGGCGCTGCCGCCGTCCTCGATGCGCCAACGGGCTGGAAGGTCGACCGATCCGTTGGAGTGTTTACCGTGACCGCGCCCGATGACGCGCCCCCCGGCCTCTACCCTCTCACGCTCACGCTCGACGGTCATCCGGCGCACAGCGTCACCCAAATCATGCACCCTCACATCGTCCCACGGGCTTTGACGCGACCCGCGAAGATCATGGTGCGCGTCGTCGACGCCAAACTGCCTGACGGCAAGGTCGGCTATGTCGGCGGCGGCAATGACCGGGTCGGGCATTGGCTGACGCGGATGGGCGCAGAGGTCACCGACCTGTCGCAGACCGACCTGACCGACAGCACGCTTGCGGAATATCATTCTCTCGTCATCGGTATTTTTGCGATGAAGTTCCGGCCCGGACTTGTTGCCGCAATGCCTCGCCTGCATCGCTGGATTGAACGGGGCGGCACCCTTGTCACACTTTACCACCGGCCGTGGGACGACTGGGATCCCGACACGATCCCCCCGCGCCGGATCGAGATTGGCCAACCTTCGCTACGCTGGCGGGTCACGGACGAGGCGGCAGAGGTCACGCTTTTGACCCCTGACCATCCGCTGTTGCACATTCCCAACGCCATCGGTCCGGCGGATTGGGCCGACTGGCACAAGGAACGCGGGCTGTATTTCGCCAAGGATTGGGATGCCGCCTATACCCCGCTGATCGCGATGCACGACCCGGACGAGGTCCCGCTGCACGGTGGCCTGCTTGCCGCCGATATCGGCAAGGGGCGTCACGTTCATACGTCTCTGATCCTGCATCACCAGATGGAAAAACTGACCCCCGGCGCGTTCCGGATCATGGCCAATCTCATTGCCGGACGCAGCTGACAGCCCGCGCAACGCCAGCGGCATGGTGTGGCTGCTGGCGGACATGTCGCTGAACATTTGGGCGCTGTCGATCGTCAAGGCACTCGGGCTGGGCTATCCGGCGTTTCAACTGGTATTCCTGCGGGCCTTGGTCGGGCTGGTGCTGATGCTGCCTTGGGTGTGGGCGCAGCGGAGTTCGTTTCGCGCCTTGCCCGACCTGCCGCTGCATCTGCTGCGGGTGGCGCTGTCGACGGTGGCGCTGACCGCCAGCTTTTTTGCTGTCGCCAGGTTGCCCTTTGCGCTGTTCACCGCTGTCAGCTTTACCCGTCCGCTGCTCATGATGGTGATGGCTGCCGTGCTGCTGCACGAGGTCATTTCGCCCCGGCGCTGGATCGCGGCGACCATTGGCCTTGCCGGTGTACTGATCGCCGTCAATCCGTCCGAAATCACCGGCGGTTGGGGGTTGCCTGCGATGTTCCTGACGGTCTTTGCGGGGACCAGCGCGATCATCGCGACCCGGCAACTGGTCAGCGCGCCAACCGTCGTGATGATGACATTCTATACCGTTGGATTGACGCTGTTCTCAGCCCCCTTTGCCGGCCTGCACTGGCAGCACGTGCCGACCGGTCAATGGCCTGTATTGCTGGCAATCGGGGTCTTCGCCCAAAGTGCCCAATTCTGCTTCTTGCGCGCCCACCGTCATGCGCAAGCGGCAGTTTTGGCGGTGCTGTCCTATGCCAGCCTGATTCTAAGCACGACTGTCGGCTATCTGGCATTCGACGAGTGGCCCCAGCCGGCGTTCTGGTTCGGTGCGGCGATGATTGTCATGGCAACCTTGTGGATCAACGCCTGGCCAAGGCGCACGCCCCGTCGTTAAAGGCGTTCCGCCTGAAATAGTTCGTCTGGCGATTGTTGCATTCAGGAGTTCACAGCGCCGTTTCGCCTTTGACTGACACCATGGGCTATCGCTGGTTTCGTGGACACGAGGCGATGCCTGCAAAGCGCGGGCCTAGAAATGACGACACACCATGCGCGGCGATCCGTTAAGTCGCCCCCGGTTTCCAAAGGCGCGCACACTATTGAGAGTCCAATGATTATAAATCCAGTCACTGGTCGGCTGTCGCCGGTGCAAGCCCCTTTGCTACGCCGAGATCAGATAGCACCTTGACCATTCGACCAAGGGCGGCGGACCATTCCACTTCGTCCCGGGCGTAACAAACCCGAAAAAATCCATCACTTTCGGGGCCGAACTGATACCCCGGACTGACCAGAACCCCTACATCAACCAAAAGCGCCTCCGCAACAGTGTGAGAGCCGAGACCGAGGGCCGACACGTCCGGCCACGCATAGGCTGTCCCCTGTCCCATCTTCAAATCAATCCATGGAAGTCGACGCAATGCCGTTTCAGTCATGCTCCGCAGCGCCGAGAATTCAGGTAGCCGGGCGGCAAGCCAATCGGCATCGTCCGAGAGCCAATGCGCCAATAAATGCTGTGCGTAGGCGGGCGCACGCAGGGATGTGATGGACAGAACATTCTCGATCCGTGCGGCGATCGACGCCGGGGCAACGACGACGCCAAGGCGATAACCGCTCAGCGATTCAGTCTTGCTGGGCCCCAGCAGCGTCACGGTCCGCTCTGCCATGCCCGGCTGGGCGGCAAGGTGGCCTATTTTGGTCCCATCGTGAAGTAGGCGGGCATAAAGTTCGTCCACCAGACGGTAACGTCATACTGCACCGCCAAGCGCGCGATTGCGGCAATCGCTTCAGGCGCATAGACCGATCCGGTCGGGTTGTTGGGATGCGAAAAGACGAACAGCGATACGCCCGCCCTGAACGCCGCTTCGAGTGCGTCAAGGTCCGGCGACGGTCCTGCGTTTCCGCCCAGATGCAGGGGAACGTAAACCACCTTCACCCCGAGAAACCGCAGAATCCGTTCGTTGAACAGGTAATCCGGCGCCGTCAGTGCCACGCCCTTTTCGACGTCCGCCAGCGCCGATAGTGTCGCGAAAAGTCCGGCTTGGGTGCCGGGTACCAACAGAACGTTGGCATCAGGATCAACCGGGATGCCCAGCAGCGCACCGGTATTGCGCGCGACGGCGGCGCGCACGGTTGCGTGGCCGCGATAGGGGCTGTAGGCCTGTGCGCCGTCGACACAAACCCGCGCCATCACCGTGGCGGCCCAGTCCGGAGGCGGAAAGCGCACAGTGTCGAAATGGGTGGTATCCAGAAATCCGTCCGGTGCTCTGGCGATCAGGGCAAGGTCGGCGGCCCGCGCAGATGGGTGATGCGCGCCGGCACGTCCCGGCAAGGTCAGGCGCGAAATCCGGTCGGCGTCAGGTGCCGGTGCGGCGGCACCGTGCGGGTCGATCAACATGGCAAACTCCTCCGCTTCTGGTCAGGTCGGCGTAGTTGTTGGTGGGGTCATTGGCGCGGTTCCAAGGCGTCGCGCAGCCCCTCGCCCACGAAATTCACCGCCAGAACGGTGCAAAAGATGCAAAGCCCCGGCGGGATAACAAGCCACGGCGCGACAGCCAGCCACGCACTTGCCGAATTGAGGATGTTACCCCAGGTCGGCACCGGCGGCAGGATCCCGAAGCCCAGAAACGACAACCCCGATTCCATCATGATCGAGGTGCCCACCGCCAGGGTCGCGGCAACGCAGATCGGGCCAACGGCGTTCGGCAGAATATGCCGGAACATCAACCTGGCCCCTCCCGCGCCCAACCGGTTTGTTCAGGCCAAAGCGTTCAGTGATTTCGGCAAGGGCTTCGGGGCTGACCGACGGATTGTCGGCATAGACATCCAACGGCCCCCCGGGGGCCAGATGAATAATCGCGAACAGGATCAGCGAAATCCCGAATAGCAAAGGAATCGCACCAGCCAGCCGTCTGAGAAGAAATGCGACACTCATCCGGTTGCCCTGTCATAGTAAAGGCGGCGGCGCACCGGGATGGCGCGCCGCCGTTCGAAATCCTGACCCTAGCCTTCGAAATACCATTCGCTGGTATGGATGAAGTTGGCCATATTCGTCGGGTTCGGCACGAAGTTCTTGAGCTTTGCTACCTTGGCGATCACCGCAACGTTGGTGGTCAGCGTGATCGTCGGCAGGTCTTCGGCGATGATGCGCTGCATCGTCGACGATGCCTCTTGCCGCACCGCATCGTTCAACGAATGCTCCAGTGTGTCGAAAACGGCATCAAGTTCGGGATTGGAATAGTCCTGTCCGTTATTGGCGCCGCCCGTGCCGTAGAACACCGAATAGACCGGGTCGGCCGAGGTGATCCAACGGCCATAGAACAGATCGTAATTACCGTTGTAGCGGGCCTCGCGGTAGGCCACCCCGGCCTGATTGTCGGGGATCAGTTCGATGCCGATGGGCTTCATCTGCGCCATGATGATCTGCTGGACGTTCTCGTCGTCCGACAACCCCGCAGACACCACAAAGTTGAACGACAGGCGCTGACCGTCCTTGGCGCGGACACCGTCCGACCCCATGACATATCCTGCATCCTCAAGCACCTGAGCGGCCTTTTCTGGGTCTAGGTCATAGGTCGGTGTCGCGTCGTCATACAAGGCAAAGACTGGCACGACGATAGACTTGATCGCCTCGGGATATCCGCCCTGCGCCTTGATCAGCGTGGCCCGATCAATCGCCTGGGCAAAGGCCAACCGTACGGCGCGATCAGCCAGCAGCGGATTGCGAAAGTTGAAATCGACGTGTTGCCAGGACAGCAGTGGTCCCTTGACGATCTCGAGCCCGTCCATTGCGGCGATCTGCTCGGCCTGATGGTACGGCGTGCGCACGATCATGTCGATCTCGCCCGACCGTAATTGAGTGATCATCGTATCGGTATCGGGCAGCATGAAAAAGATGATCTGGTCCAGGTACGGCAATTGGTCGCCATTGTCGGCCCTACCCCAGTAGTTCGGGTTACACTTGGCCGATACATACTGGCCGCGTTCGAATTCGTCGGCCATGAAGGGACCAGTGCCGATCGGGATTTCGTTATAATCGGATGTGTTAAGATCGACGCCGTCCAGCAGGTGCTTGGGCATGATCCCAAAAGTGAACAGGGTCGATTTGAAATCCGGCGTGACCTTGTTGTAGTTGCAGACCACTGTCAGGTCGTCGGGCGTGTCGATACTGTCGATATTGGCGGTGCCATCCTTGGATTCGGCGATGAAGTCGGGGTTCATGACCGCCTCCCAGGTGAATTTCACTTCGGCCGAGGTAAAGGGTGCGCCATCGTGCCAGGTGACGTCGGGGCGCAGCTTGTAGGTGACGGTCATCGTCGCCCCGTCGTCGCTGACCACGATCCCGCCGTTATCCACTGTCGGCACCTCCAGCGCCAGAACCGGCACATAATCGGCCTTATCGTTGGGGGTCAGAAGACCCTCGACGATGGTCGCCTGCGCATCGCCCAGATAGCCGGTCGAATAGACGTTCATCGTGTCGATCTCGTAGGACAGGCCGACACGCAGCGTGCCACCCTGCGATTGGGTAAACGCCGGGGCGGCGCGCATCGTGGCCAGCACTGCGGCGCCGGCTACGGCAATCTGGGTGCCGATCTTGTAGGATGGGTTGAGCGATGTCATCGGTTCCTGAAAGATCATCGCGATCTCGCGGCCCCGAATATGGCGCATCGCGTCCTGATCCAGCATTTCCAGATCGCGGACCCCACCGGCGCCGCTGAACGTCACAGACCCGGCAACGATGCCACCCGCCCGTTCCGGGATCAGTCGCATGATCGACAAGGACGTCACCGATTTTCCCGATCCGCTTTCGCCGACAAGTGCCAGAGTCTCGCCTTTGGCGATCGCCAGATCGACCCCTTTGACCGCCCGTAGTGGCCCGGCTTCGGTGTGAAACGCGGTCACCAGACCCGCCACCTCAAGAAGCGGCGTTTTAACTGTCATCGCCGCAATAATCCGGCCCGGTCCATCTCGGCTGCGACATAGGCCAAAGCAAGTGTCCGTAGCTCAATAGGTTATCGTGGAAATCCAATGTCGTGCCACGCCAGCGCGAGCGCAGTTTGCGAATCCCGTCGACGCCCAGCCAATACATCAGCCGTGAACCGGGGAACATCGCGTTGCGCACCACTTCGCCAGCGACGCGGGACGGGGCAAAGCCGGCTTTTTCCGCATAGAACTTTTGTGCCTGTTCCAGTGACCACGCGCCGGTATGGATGTTGACATCGACCATGACCGACGCCGCGTTCCGCCGCTCAAACGATTTCAACAGCAGCACCTCGGTCGGCGTATAAAACCCGTCGGTTTCGATCAGCAGATCCTCGACATAGCAGGCCCAGCCTTCGATCAGTGTCCCGGCACCGATGAACGCCAACCCCATCGCGCAGTCTGTCCCCGCGATCCGGCCAAGCCGCGACGCCGCCGCCCTTGCGCGGGCATTTTGGGTATGGTGGCCAACGCTGCCGTGGTGGACGGCGTGGATCGTTTTGACCATTGCCGTATTGTTGGCCGCAAGATAAGCCGCCGGATCGTCGCCGGTACGGCCGACCCAATATACGCTGCCCGACCCGGCCTCCATTGCCGGGGGCGAGCGGTAGAACAGGAAATACAGCGACTCGGCGACATTGACCGCCCAATCGGGAAACTGCCGATAGTCCAGTCCATAACCGCATTCGGGCGTCACAAGGCCGGCCGCCGCCGCAAGCGTCCGTGCATCCCAATCGCGATAGCTGGGCCGCACGTCTTGCGGTTTCGCCGGGGCCTATCGCAGTCAAGGACTCGACCTGCTTTTCCCAGCTTTGAGCGGGGTCGATCTGGCGCGCCATGTCGATCAGTTCGTCGCCAGTGCGCGCAAAGGCCTCTGTCGCACGATGCAGGGTCTCAGCGGGGGTCATGTCCAAACCATGCTGGCGTGACATGATCAGCGCAAGATGATTGAGTCCACATGCCGGGTCTGCGTCCGGGTGGCCGGTCAGGGCGACAGCGAAAACATCGAACGCGGTGGCGGCGCGGTCGCTGTCCGCGGCCCAACTGTCCTGCCACGCGGGATGCAAACGGATGTCCGATCTCAGGAACGCGGCCAGCGTTTTGGCCTCGGCCCGGGCCCGACCAACCCAGCCTGACGGCACTGCCCGGCCCTGCAGCATTCGGGTGCCCGCCGCCAGAAATTCCGGTATCGCTGCGATCCGTCCGACGATCCCGTCGATCCGCCAAGGCGCCAACTGCGGGAGGAGAAGCGAGATCACCCCAAACCCCGCCTCGCCCGTATACCATGCCGGGTTGTGAAAACGCGGCCGCAGCCCAAGCGTGGCGCGTTCGACATCAAGGTCGGCCAGCAACATGGCACGGTCAATCGGATGCATCGCGACGGCGGGGGCCTTAGCGATGTGCGCCGCCAGCGTGGCGTTCGCGTCAACCTCGTCGGCGATGATGCCCGGCCCCACCGGGGGCAAACGGCCGCCATGGGTGTGCAAGCCCATAAATGCCGCGTCCACGGTTCGATAGGCGAAACGATGCGCCAGATAGTTATCGACCAGATCGGTCATGCCGCTCCCACCTTGACCCAGCGACGTTCGTTGTGAGCGAGGATGAAGGCATCAACGATTTCCTGACTTTTGGCACCGTCGTAGAACGTGCACTCCTGCGGGCGGTCCTCTTGGCTTTCATCCACGAAGTGACGGACAAGATTGCGGTAGTAAAGTTTCGGCCAAGGCGTTGCCAGCGTGGTGCCGGGCGGCAAGGTGCAGGCAGGCAGATCAACCTTGCGAAACTCGACGCTGTCCGGACGCGCGACATACAGCGTTTCCTGAACGTCGAATTCCGAAATCAGCCGGGCGATGGCGGCCCCCTTTGATCCATAGACGCGCACCTCTACTCCGGGATAATTCCCGACTGCGATGTAACTGGTCTGCAACAGACCCTGCGCACCACTTTGATATTCGACCAGCCCCGCCGTGCCGTCGTCGATCAGCACTCGCTGCCGCCCCGGTTCGCCGCGCACCACACGATCGGGGATGAAGTTCTTCATCGTCGAAATGACATTTTCGAACTCGCCGCCGATCCAGCGCATCAAGTCGATCAGATGGCTGCCATAACCGACGATCGACGATGGGGTAAGCGTATCGCGCCGCGTATCCGGACCAACTTGCCGCAGCGGATAATCGGGATCGAGCCATTGACTGTTCTGCTCGAACCCGTGGATGTGAAAAATCTCCCCCAGATCACCCGATGCAACGGCCTGTTGCAGCCAACGGATCGCCGGGGAATAGCGGAACGTGAACCCCAGCTTGGTGCGCACCCCTGCCGCATCTGCGCGGGCGGCAGCATCGAATGCCGGTGCGGCCAGAGTATGCAACGTCTTTTCCGACAGCACATGCTTTTTCGCCGCGATGGCCTGTAGCGAAAGCGGCAGGTGGGTGTGGGTCGGCGTGCAGACATCGACCATCTGTACCTCGGGGTCGGCGATCAGATCGGCGGCATCTGTATAGACCTTGCGCGCTCCGAATTTGTCTGCCGCCGCTCGCGCTCTGCCTTCGTCGACGTCGCAGACCGCGACAAGGTCGACCTGTTCGTGCGCGCGGTAGCCCGGCAGATGCGCCTTGTCGGCCCAGGCAAATGTGCCGATCACACCAACGCCAAGTTCTTTGGTCATGGAAGGGTCTTTCCGCAAGTGGCCACATAGGCCTCAAGTTCATCGAAATTGTGAAAACCAAGCGCGCGTTTGCCGTCTTCGATCTCTTAGATCATCTCGAACAGTTTGGCGTTGAGCCGGGTATCGGCCCCCGCCGCCGTGCCGTAGTCGATCAACTTGCCCGACGACGACCGGATTTCGGATGGTCGCTTGCGATAGACGATATCCCACCAGATCCCCGACCCCTTTTTCTTGAATTCGTGGGTCGGTTTGGTGTCCTGATCCATTTTGAGCAACCAGATTGCGTGATTGATGTTGTCCAGAAGCTTGCGGGTATCCGCAACGGTTTTGACCCGGTAATTGGCGGGATCGAAAAAATCGAAGGCTTGGACGTCGATCCTGTTGGCATCCGCGGTTTCAAGCGCCTCTTTCACCACCGCAGCGGCGATCCGGGCATAGTGTTCGACGCCCAGTGTGTCGCGGATGCGGGCATCGGCGAGGGCCGAAAACACCACTTGACCGGCATAGACCTCTTTGGCCCAGATCTGGCCCCAGATATTGTCAGAAATTTGAACCTCGGTCAGCGCCGCAAGCATGCTGGCAAGTTCCCGCAGTCGCGGCGTCGTCCGCCCGTCCATTTCGCCCAGCTGAATCGAGCCTTCGTGGACGTATTCGATATACCCCGGATCAACCAGCGCCCCGCCGTAGTTGGGGATCGACCCCATCACCATCTTGGCGCCCGGCAGGCCCACCGCGTTCAGTGCCGCGACGTGTTCCGCCCACCGATCAACCAATGTCACATCGTGCCCGGCCTGCGTCATGTCGGCACCTGCAAGCCCGCCAATCGCACCCGCCCCAAGTATAGTAATTTTCATCGCGTCACCCTTTCACGCCGCAAACATCGACAGGCTTTTGGGGCTTTGCGCCCGCCCGAAAAGTGCCGTCAGAAACGCCGGTCGCTGATCCGGGGTAATCCGTTCGCGGACCTTGCGCACCACTTCGTTACCCGCCCAATAGGATGCGATGAATGGCCCCCGAAACGGATGCGCGGCCATCCGCAGACGCCCCCTCACCCAGGCCTCTTGTCCCATCGCCACATCGCGCAGGTAAGTCGCCGTTTCTTCGGCTGGCTGCCCCTCGACCATATAGGCCCAGGCGGCAGAGGTCTGCGCGGCCGACCGCAGGCGGCGCAACTGCTGGTAAATCTCGTCGTCTGCGTCCTGGATCCAGTCGATCAGATGGATACCTTGATCGCCGATCCCTTCCTGCACACAGCCGGTGATTGCATTGGTGGTGATCAGCAGCGCGTCAAGGGTCGACCGCCCAGCGTCGACCTCGGCCCGCGTATAGAGAAGCTGGGTTGAGTGGCCCGGGAAGACCTCGTGGCAGACCAGATGCTTGAGCGCCGCACGGGTGTATCTGATGTCGGTATTCAGGTCCATCTGGCCTTCGTTGAAATTGCAACGCGCCGAACATGGCACTCCCGATACGGGGTTGAGAGCCATCGTATAGTCGCCGCGTCAAAGATCATGTCGTTGGTTCGGCGGCGCGCCTCGGCCATCAGATTGACAAAGACTTCGGCAATCCTGTCGGTCGCGACTGCGCGTGCATCTTCCCATGCCTGAACCCGGCCTTTCAGGCTCCCGGTTCGGAACCCTTCCTGGTTCAGCAATCGGTCCACGGAATCGCGCGCACCCTCGATCACCGCTTTGTCCTCACGGCCCCGGGGCGCCCCGACGAGATCGGTTACCTTTTCCTCGAACGTCGGCGACCCGCCGGAGAAGATACGTACCGCAACCTTGAGGGACGTCAGCATGCCTTTCAGGTAGGTCTTTCTCTCGCCCTCGGCCAAGGTGTCCATTGCCTTTCCCAGATCGCGCAGATCGTCCTGCACCGCTTCCCAATTCTCATACGGGCGGGGCGGCACCAGATCATCGCCCATGTAAATCGGAACAAGACTCTCGCCATCCAGGAGGCTGCGCCCGTCATTCACCGACCGTTCGAAATGGTCGATGCCCATCGTGATCGCTGTCAGATCACGGCAGATTTTCGATAGTCCCATGATATCCCTCATTCCTGCAACCGGCGCGGGCTGGGTGGCCGTTGCCGGTCGGTTCAAGCCCATTTCACGGCCTGTTGCAGTTGCGCTCAAGCAGCGTAAAGGTCGTTCTAAGATGAGTTTTTGGAATATCACATGATGCGCGGCCGCACCCTCCCCTCGCTCAACGCCATGCGCACTTTCGAAGTGGTCGCGCGGTTGGGCAGCTTTACCAAAGCGGCCGAAGAACTGAACGTCACCCAAAGTGCGGCCAGTCGGATGGTCCGCAGCCTTGAAGACTTTTTCAACCTGCCCCTTTTTGAGCGCCGCGGCCGACAGATCGAACTTACTGAACAGGGTCGTTACCTTGCCGAATTGATCACCGATGCGCTCAACCAGCTTGAAACGGGCACAGCGAAACTTTTGGCCACCCGGACTGGAAGCGGAACGCTGTCGATCGGGATACTGCCGACATTTGTAACCCGCTAGCTGATCCCGCGCCTCGCGTCGTTTCAGCAGGCACACCCCGAGATTTCCGTCAATGTGGTCAGCAGTGATGGCCCGTTGGATTTCGCCAAAGAGAAAATCGACGTCGCGATCCGCTTTGGTTTCGGTCAATGGCCCGATGCTGTGGCCGAACCTTTAATGTCCGAAGAACTGGTCGTGGTTTGCAGCCCCCGGATCATGGACGGCCCTTATCCCCTTATCAACTACGCCGACCTCGCCCGTCACAAGCTGATCATTCATTCGACCCGGCCCGAAGCATGGGATCATTGGTTCCGTTCAACCGGCACCGACATCACAGACATGCACTGGGGTCTGGGTCTGGAACACTTCTTTATGGTACTTCAGGCGGCCGTATCCGGCCTGGGTGTCGCGTTACTGCCGACCTTCCTTGTCGAAGAGGACCTCCGCAGTGGAAATCTGATTGCGCCATTTCCTTCACGGGTCGGAAGCCCTGGAGGTTACTATCTGGTGACACCGAATGGCAAAACGGATTTCCAACGAGTGAGGGCTTTCCGCAATTGGTTGATCGCCAAGGTCACCGGATAACCGAGCGTGACGCATCCCGTAGCCGAATTGCGCATCTGGCAGGCGCCGCGTCTCTTGACCCGGTATCAATGTAACGCAATTCACAAGGCTGCGGTCCTTAATGAATAGTGACTCGCCCCGGGTTTGTCGCAGACCATCAACTTCAGTTAGACAGATGGTTTTGACAAAAGCAAAATTGCCGCTGGTCACCCCCCCTGTGACCCGCACTTGCGCGGTCTGGACGGCGTGTGGAGCTGTCACGGTTTGGTTGCGGTCTCAGTGCTCATTTTGGCGGCCTTTCGTTCTAAGGTCAGTGCGCCAAGGGGCCAGCATGGCCGTCGCAGAATTTTTCGACAATTGATGGTTTCAGCCGGACAATTTCAACCCGAAGGGCTCGAAATCTCTCTGATGGGAGCCCTCGCCGCCACATGTCAAAAATATCTGGTATACTAGAATACAACATGCTACAACTGGAACCAGTGGGGGAGTCCATTCGGACGCGGTAGGCTGGACAATTTGGCCATGCGCGTGTGGGCTGTCCCGCATCGCCATTGCGCTTGCGTTTGGTCTTGCGCCCTGAAAATGTTCGAGGAGGAACATATGACAAGCTTCATTTCTGCAAAGACCTTCTTGCGGGGCGCCAGCCTTGCCAGTGCCTTCATCGCTGCGGTGTCGACCGCAAGCGCCCAGGACGTTACGCTGCGCGGTGCCAGCATGTTCGACGAAAACCATGCCTTTACCAAGACCATGGTGCGGTTCGCCGAACTGGTGAATGAAAAATATGATGGCGACGTCACATTCGATCTGCGCCTGAACGGCGAGCTGGGGGTCGAGGCCGACTATGTCACCTTCCTGCAGCAGGGCGTCGCGATCGACTACACGATCATGGCCCCATCAAACATGGCGACCTTTGCGCCCTCGATCCCGCTGATGGACATGCCGTTCCTGTTCCGCGATCAGGCCCATTGGGAGGCGGTCCTGTCCAGCGATGTCCTGAAGCCGCTGGAAGACGAACTGCTGGAAACCGCCGACATCATGGTCATCGGCTATACCGGTGGCGGGGTCCGCAACATCATCTCGAACGCACCGATCCACAATCTGGAAGAACTGAACGGCTTCAAGATGCGCGTCATGGGTGCCCCGATTCAGGCGCAGATCTTTGCAGCGCTCAGCGCGGCGCCCTCGGCGATCGCCTATAACGAAGTGTATAACGCGATCCAGACCGGCGTGATCGCGGGTTTTGAAAACGAAGCGGCCAGCATCCAGAACCTCAAGTTCTACGAAGTCGCGCCATTCCTCACCCTGACCCGCCACACGATCACCGTGCGGCCCATCGTGATGAGCGGCAAGACATTCCGCACCCTGCCCGAAGACCTGCAGGCCGCGATCCTTGCCGCCGGTGCCGAAGCCGGTGCCTACGGACGCGAGCTGGAATCCCGCGAAGACGGGATCAAGCTGCAGGAAATGGTCGATGCCGGCCAACTGACAGTGCTGGAATTCGAGGGTCGCGAGCAACTGCTCGAGATGGTTGTCCCGGTGCAGGACGCCTACGCCGCCGAACTGGGTGCAACCGATCTGCTGTCCGCCATCCGCGGGATGTAATCCGGCCTTGAAAATCTGACGCGCATCCCGGTCCAATCGTCCGGGGTGCGCATTTTGTGCCTTGCAGTCGGCACGACGGGGGAGAGCGGCATGGGACGGATACTCGAAGCGTTTTGTCAGGGCCTGCGGGTGCTCTTGGGCACGCTGATGGCGATACTGGCAATCCCGGTCGGGATGCAGGTGATCGCCCGCTATACCGGGATCATCCCGGTCTATCTCTGGACCGAGGAACTGGCGACCTTCATCTTTGTCTGGGTCGTCATGATCGGGTCGATGATCGCGGTCTGGGAAGGCACGCATTTCGATGTTCAGGTCATCCCCAATGCCCGCCGCCCGCTGCCGGTATTCCTGCAAACAGGCGTCGTCTTGCTGCTGGTCAGCAGCTTTGGCCTGGTCTTTGCCTGGTATGGCATCGAATACGCCAAATTCGGGGCTCTGCAAAAGTCGGTGATGATGCAGGCGAGCAAGCTTTACACATTCATTTCGGTGCCCATCGCCGGGGCGATCTGGGCGGTCTTTGCCTTTTACCGACTGTCCGAGGCTTTCAGCATCTATCGCGCATCAGGAAGGGCCACGTCATGATCGTTTCCACGGGTCTGGCCTGCGCCATTCTGGTCGGTGGGTTTCTCATGCTGGTGCTGATCCGGGTGCCGGTCGCCTTTGCACTTGGGATCGCCACGGTGCCGATCGTGCTGCTCGACATCCGCCTGACACCCTTCATCGTCCTCGACCGGATGTTCCAGTCCTACAACTCGTTCATCCTGCTGGCGGTGCCATTCTTTCTGCTGGCCGCAAACCTGATGAATTCGGGCAAGATCACCGACCGGCTGATCGAACTGGCGCGCGTACTGACCGGCTGGATGCCGGGGGGTCTTGGCCATGTGAACGTCGCGGTGTCGATGCTGTTTGCCGGGATTTCCGGGTCGTCGACTGCCGATGCGGCGGGCTGCGGCAAGATCCTGATCCCGGCGATGGTCAAGGAAGGCTACGACACACGCTTTGCCATCGCGATCACCGCCTGTTCGTCGGTGATGGGCGTTATCATTCCGCCCAGCATCCTGATGGTGGTCTGGGGCGGGGTGATGCAGGTGTCGGTCGGGGCGCTGTTTCTGGCCGGGGCGATCCCCGGTATCATGATCGGGCTGGCGCTGATGGCGACGGTTTATGGTTATGCAAAGGTCTATGACTACCCGACTGCCGGCCGTCCAAACTGGGCGGAATTCTGGCACGCGCTGAAAGGCGCCGGGCTGGCGATGCTGACCCCGGTTCTGGTGATCGGCGGTATCGTCGGCGGCATCGTGACGCCGACCGAAAGCGCGATCATCGCGGCCACCTATGCGCTGATCCTCGGCATGTTCGTCTATCGCACGGTCACGCTGCGCGACCTTGGCGGGATCTTCTATGACACCGGACGTTTCGCCTCGATCTCGCTGTTTGCCATCGGCACAGCCTCGGCATTTGGCTGGATGCTGGCGTTCTTCAACGTGCCCCGGCTGATCGTGACCTTCATGACCAGCCTTGAGTTCGGCAGTTTCGGCACCGCCTTGGTCATCGCCGGTCTGTTCCTGTTCTTTGGTCTGTTCATCGACGCGATCCCGACCATCATCATTCTTGGCACCGTGCTGTTGCCGGTGGCGACGGCGGCCGAAATCCATCCAGTCGTCTTTGCGATCATCGGGATCGTGTCGCTCGCCTTTGGACTGGTGACGCCGCCCTATGGATTGTGTCTGCTGATTTCGGCGGCGATCGGCGGGATGAACGTGGTGCAGGTGATGCGGGATGTGGTGATTATCCTGATTCCGATGCTGCTGATCCTGCTGCTCATCATCGTCTTTCCGGAAATCGCGCTTTGGCTGCCCAAAACGCTGATGCCGGGGACGTTCCGCTAGCTAAAAGCGCCCGAAACGAAGGGGATACGCATGATCGAAAGCTGGCGATGGTATGGCGACCTTGATACGATCTCACTGGCCGAAATCGCGCAGACCGGGGCGCGTGGAATCGTCACCGCGCTGCATGACATTCCTTACGGCGCGGTCTGGCCGGTCAATGCCATTGCCGCCCGCAAGGCGCAGATTGATGCTGCCGGATTCAGCTGGGTCGTCGCCGAAAGCCTGCCGGTTCACGAGCGCATCAAGAAATCCGAGGGCGATCTGTCAGGGCTTTTCGCCAATTATCGCCAATCGATGGCCAATCTGGCGGCGCAGGGTGTGCCCACGATCTGCTACAATTTCATGCCCCTGCTGGACTGGACCCGCACCAACCTGGCCGCCCCGGTGGCGGGTGGTGCGACCTGTCTGCGCTTCGACGCGGTGCGCATGGCGGCTTTTGAAATTCACATGCTCGGGCGGCAGGCCGCCGAAGACGACTATCCCGAGGCGGTGCGCCGCAAAGCCGCGGCGTGGTTCCAGCAGGCGTCAGACACCGCGCGGGACACCTTGTTCGCGGCGGTCATGGCGGGGATGCCCGGCGCGTTCGACCGCTACGACATGGCCGGTTTGCGGACGGCGTTGGCGGGATATGAGGGCATTGATCGCGCTGCCCTGCGCGCCAGCTACAAGCGGTTTCTGGACGAAGTCGTGCCTGCGGCCGAGGACTTGGGAATCAGGCTTTGCGTGCATCCCGACGATCCACCACGCGACATTTTGGGGCTGCCGCGCATCGTGTCGTCCGGCGACGATCTGGACTGGGTGCTGGCCGCGCATGACAGCCCGGCGAACGGGGTGACATTC
>JBBKXP010000162.1:0-3212 GCA_037969545.1 Paracoccaceae bacterium
TGGACTATTCGAGCGCGTCAGAGAATTTTGGAAGACATCCGCTACACAGGCGCGGGCTTTTAAGCGCGCAGCACTGTGCAATGGAAGCCGACGTTCGACCGTTACGCAGAATCGGTCGATTTGGGCTCCTAGCCATCATCTGACGGTTTTTGTAAGATGACCGGTGTTCCATGCTGAGCGGACATTGCTGTGGCCGATTCCATTATTTGTGGCATCGTGATTCAACGGCGACAGGAGGACTGTCCATGTCGCATCTTTTCTGGCTTCACGAAGCACACCTGAAACGCTTTCAACATCTATTCCCGAAGCCCCGAGGTGTTGGGCGCGTCGATGACCGCCGCGTTCTTAGCGGCATCATCCACGTCATTCGGAATGGCTTGCGCTGGCGGGATGCTCCGTCCGATTATGGACACAAGACGCTTTACAACCGATGGGCTCGATGGTCCCACATGGGCGTCTTTGCACGCATCCTGACCGAACTGGCAGCCCAGGGGGATGCAACAGGCACGCTAATGATTGATGCGACCCATCTGAAGACCCATCGAACAGCCTCCAGCATGGGGCTTAAAAAGGGGGGCGTGGCCGCCTGATTGGCCGCACCAAGGGTGGGCTTAACTCCAAACTCCATGCCGTTACCGATGCGGTGGGTCGTCCAATCCAACTATTCCTAACAGCTGGGAACGTCAGCGATTACATCGGTGCACGGGCACTTTTGGCATCGCTACCCGCTGCGGAACGGATGCTCGCGGATCGTGGATATGATGTTGATTGGTTCCGCGAAGGACTGAAAGAAAGAAACATTGAACCCTGCATCCCATCGCGCCGGAACCGCAAAGAAATCATTCCACATGACACCAAGATTTACCGAGGACGTCACAAGATTGAGAACATGTTTGGGCGGCTGAAGGACTGGCGCAGGGTCGCGACCCGCTATGACAGATGCCCTATAATCTTCCTGTCTGCCATCGCTCTTGCGGCAATGGTATTGTTTTGGTTATGAGTCCAGACCCTAGGGTGTGCCAAACAAGCCAACCCCGCCCGCGTTCCGGACCAGCCAAAAGGGCCCTCGCCCATGATCAATCCGCTCTACGACCTTCTATTCGCCCCACATGAGGGGCAGAAGACACCCTTTCTGCATTTCCACGATGGCGGCACGCTGACCCACAGTGCCTTTCTGGACCAGGTCGGGCGCATCGCAAACACTCTGACGGCGCTTGGTGTAAAGCCTGGTGACAGGTAGCTGCTCATATCCCCAAGTCGCCCACCGCTCTGGCGCTTTATGGGGCCTGCGTAAAGGCGGGGGTCGCCTTCCTGCCCCTTAACGCCGCCTATACTCCGTTCGAACTCGACTATTTCGTCGGCGCCAGTGGCGCGATGCTCTTCGTTTGCGATCCGGGCGAGGCCAGCGACATCGCGACCATCGTCAAACGTGCGGGCTGCATCTTATATACCCTCGGTGCCGACGGAAAGGGCACACTAACCGATATCACCGCACAGCAGGACGCGGCATTCGAGACTGTCGCGCGGGACGAGGACGATCTCGCCGCGCTGCTTTATACGTCCGGCACCACTGGACGCTCAAAAGGCGCGATGCTGAGCCAGAAAAATTTGTTATCCAACGCCGAAACCCTGTTCAAAACTTGGGGCTACACTAATAACGACTTCCTGCTGCACGCGCTCCCGATCTTCCACAGTCACGGGCTCTTCGTCGCGACCAACGTTTCACTTCTGGCGGGCGGCTCAATGGTATTTTTGCCGAAGTTTCAAGTCGAAACCGTACTCCAAACGTTGCCTCGCGCCACTACTATGATGGGCGTGCCTACTTTCTACACCCGGCTTCTTGACGATCTTCGCTTCACCCGGAACCTCGTCGCACACATGCGGTTGTTCATTTCGGGCTCGGCGCCGCTGCTCGCCGAGACTCACGAGCACTTCGAAAAGCGGACTGGTCACCGCATTCTAGAACTCTACGGCATGACAGAGACCAGCATGAATACTTCGAACCCCTATGACGGAGAGCGCCGGGCCGGGACCGTGGGCTTCCCGCTAGATGGAGTTGAGATCGAGGTACGCGACCCCGAGACTGGGATCGAAAAACAGCAAGGTGAGATCGGCGTCCTTTGGGTGCGAGGACCAAACGTATTTCTGGGCTATTGGCAGATGCCCGAAAAAACGAAAGAGGAACTTCTCGAGGACGGCTACTTCGTCACTGGCGATCTGGGACTGATCGACGCGCGCGGTTACATCCACATCGTTGGCCGCTGCAAGGATCTGATCATCTCCGGCGGCTTCAACATTTATCCGAAAGAGATCGAGCTGTTTCTCGACGCTCTGCCTGGCGTCCGTGAAAGCGCCGTCATCGGCGCGCCGCACCCGGATTTCGGGGAAAGTATCGTGGCCGTGCTTGTGCCAGAGGCTGGGTCAGCACTCGATCTGGACATGATCGAAGATGTCACCAGCCGCGATCTCGCTGGGTTCAAACGACCGCGTCGTTTGGAAGTTATTGAGGCCTTGCCGCGGAACACCATGGACAAGGTCCAAAAAAACCTGCTACGCGAAGCTTATGTAGGCGTCTTCCAGCCTGGTGCATGCTGACTGTCGCGCTTTCCGCAAATAGCAACGGCGCGCCCGCCGAATATGTCCGTGGCGCGCTCGCCCTGGGGTGGTGTCGTCATGTCTCCACCTCGGATGTCCAAGATGATACAGACGCTTGGAAGATCCCTTGATCTGCAGCCCTTCCCTGCCGACGCAGTAGAGTGCGATCCGTCGTGACGATGCAATCAGCACAATGGCATCGTCTACGGCCAATTCGTCGATCCGCTAGAGGACCTCACCCCCCTGCCCTGCTGCGACGGACACGGCACTCTCGCGCAGAGGCCGCTTTTCGCGGAGATCCTCCAGCACGGGAAGCGCATTAACATTATCTCGGAGCGGGATCGCCGCTATATCATGCGCGTCCCCGCTCCAATTATGGGGTTCAGAGCCCGCGATTCCGCTGTCGCTAAAATTGCTGAATCGAGGCCGCATACATGATCCGTGAAGACCGTTTCAGCCCCTGCTGCGTTCGCCGCGGCCAACAAGTGCGCGAGTCGCACTCTCAATGATCCGGCTTCTTGGCGTCGCTATAATCATCGAATGCGCGCAGCTCTGTTTCACGCCTGCCAGCGGAGGGCATTCTCCTATCACGACTTTGCAACATTTTTTTCGGAGCG
>JBBKXP010000163.1:0-2741 GCA_037969545.1 Paracoccaceae bacterium
TTCGGGGCGGTGCGGAAATGACCCTTTGCTTACTTTCTGTTCTTGCCCGGCGGCACGCCGGGCAGCGCCCGAACCGCCCCCACGGGGCGGGCGCTTCTCGCCCACCCCTCGGTTCGGGCGCTGCCCGTCGTGCGTCCACTTCAATGTTTTTCAAGCGACTCCGCCACCAACCGCACCCCCTCGCCAATCCTCTCCGCCCCGATCGACGAATAGGCGAGCCGGTAGAATTCCACCGGCACATCCGGCCCCGCAAAGAATGGGGCGCCGGGTTCGATCAGCACGCCTTGGGCCTGCAATCGTGCCGCCAGCGCGGCGGTGTCCACCCCCGCAGGGGCCTTCATCCACACGGACGAGCCGCCGAAGGTGCCTTGCCCGGCCACCGTCAGCCCGTTGGCCGCGATGGCGGCGTCCATCACCTTGCGGCGGTCGTGATAGGCGCGGCCCATGCGTTTGATCAGGGCGTCGTAGTGGCCCAGCGACAGGAAATAGCTGACCGTGCGCTGCATCAGTCCCGGCGGGTGGCGCAGGACCGAGGCGCGCAGTGCGCGTGCCTCGCGGATGAACGGTGCGGGGCCGACGAGGTAGCCAAGCCTCAGGCCCGGAAACAGCGATTTCGAGAACGAGCCGACATAGATCACCCGGCCATTCTTATCGAGCGATTTCAGGGCGGGCGAGGGGGACTTCAGGAATGAGACCTCGAATTCGTAGTCATCCTCGACGATCAAGAAATCATCGGTTTCGGCGCGGTCCAGCAGGGCATGACGCCGGGCCAGTGGCATCGTTGCGGCGGTCGGGCATTGGTGGCTGGGGGTGGTGAAAACGACGTCGGTGTCGTCGGGCAAGGCGTCGGGGGGCAGACCGTCGCGGTCGATGGGGACCACGTACAGTTGGCAGCGCGATTGCAGCAGGATCGATCGCAGGGCGGGGTAACAGGGGTCTTCGATGGCCGCCCGCCGCCGGGAGTTCAGCAGCACTTGCGCGGTCAGCCACAACGCGTTTTGCGCCCCCAACGTCACCAGAATCTCGTCCGGCCCGGCCAAAATGCCGCGTCTTGGCAGGGTCTGACGAGCGATGAATTCAACCAGCTTGGGGTCATCGCCGTCGTATTGATCCGCCGTCAGGGCGCTGAAATCGCGTTTGCCCAAGGCCTGCATCGCGCAAAGCCGCCAGTTGGCGCTGTCAAACAGCGTCGGGTCAGCCTGTCCGTAGATGAACGGATAGCGGTAGCTGGCCCAGTTTGCAGGTTTTTCCATGCCCAGGGCGGGCGCGAACCGCTGGCCGATGGCTCGGGTCCAGTCGACAGTGCCGGGGCCGGATGGCAGCGCCGGGAACGACGGCGGTTCGGGCGCGTTGGCGGACACAAAATAGCCCGACCGCCCGCGTGAGGTGATGTAGTCGTCGGCGAGCAGTTCATTGTAGGCGAGTGTCACCGTGATCCGGCTGACGCCGAGGTGGCGCGCCATGCGCCGCGACGAGGGGAGCCGTTCGCCGGGGCGGAAACGACCGGCCAAGATGCCCTGTGCGACCAGCGCCTGAATCCGCGACTGCAGGGTGCCCTCGGTCGCAGGGTCGAGAAAGAAGGATTCGACGGTAATCGACACGGTTCTGGCCCTAAGTTTGGGTCAGACTGGACTTATGTCGGGTACATGGCAAGCCGCAAGACGGTCAGGCGGCCCGCCCATAGTGTTCGACAATCGCGGCGAGGTCTTCTGGTGGGGTTCCGCTGTCGATGTAGGCGCAGGCGTTGGGCATCAGTCCAAAGATCGAACCGTCCGAAAAGAACGCCGTGTCGGTGACAAAGATCACGTTTGTACCGGGGTGGCGAAAGCAGGCATAATCAGCCACCGAAATCGCACTGCCTTCGTCAAGCATGAGGTTTAGAATGATCACATTGAAGGTGCGGGTCTCGATCTGTGCAATCGCGAGTGCTTCGGTTGGGGTGTGCGTGACGTTAAAGTCGTTGCGCCGCAGGTGCCCGGCCCAGAGGGCGGCAAGGCTGCCATTACTTTCGACAATCAGGACTTCCATCGCGCACCTGCATTTGCGGCAGCCCGGTGACCACCGATCGTCGGAAATCACCACGTGCCCTTCATATTCAAAGTGCTGGGCCGGAAGTGTTACCGAAAGGTTAACGCGACTGACGCATGCCGGGCAACCGGCAATTCGTCGCCGACCCTTGCGCGGGTGGGGCGAATCCGCTTCAACGCAGCCACATCATAGGGCAACCGGCACATGACGACATGGATCACGATCTGCGACACCTGCAAGCGCGACGGCTGGGAAGTGGGCGCGATGAACCGCACCGATGGCGAGATTCTGGCCGAATTGATTGAAGAGGCTGCCGGAGCGGTGGATGCCGTAAGCACCCGTCGGGTATCATGCACGATGGGTTGCGAGCGGGCCTGCAACATCATCGTGCAGGCCGCCGGCAAGATCGGTTATTCACTGGGCAAGTTCGACCCGGATCCTGCAGCGGCGCAGGCGATCGTCGCATATGCGGCGCTGCATGCCGCCAGCCCGACCGGGCAGGTGCCGTTTCGTGAATGGCCGCTTGGCGTCAAAGGTCATTTTGTCAGCCGTCATGTGCCCTTGCCAGCCGCCGGATGAAGGTCGGTCGCGATCATGGGGGCGGGCTGGACGTCGCAATTGCCCACTATGGCGGGGTGCGGGCCGACTGGCTGGACCTGTCAACCGGGATCAATCCTGTGGCCTATCCGGTGGGTGATATTTCACTCGATGCC
>JBBKXP010000164.1:0-2742 GCA_037969545.1 Paracoccaceae bacterium
ACAATCATCCCGGCAATGATCGACCCTGCCAGCCAGGTCGTGATGATGACTGACGTGCCCATGACCAGCGCATAATCCATCATCAGTTGGAACACGCTGACTACAGCCTCCATCGGGCCCTGATAGCGTTTATCAAGACTGCGCAGGATCATTTCGGTGAACGAAGTGAGGAACAGCGCCCAGAACGCCAGCGCCGCCCCTGCGGTCAGACCGTATCCGATGGCCCCGCTGTAGCCCGCAGGGGCGCGGCTGCCGGCCACGACCCACCCGCCGAACAGACCGGCAGCGGCGGCGATCAGGGTGAAATAGGGCGGATCCGTGCCTTCGGGAAAAAGCGGTATGGCAAGGGTCGCCAGATAGAACCCGAAGGGCGCGAAAAGCACGGCCCCGATCAGTCGGCCCATTGTCGGCATCGCACTGCTCCTCTGCTTGGCAGCGGTGCGCGGCTTCTTCAGACGGGCCGGGTCACCGTGATCTGCGTCACGTCACAGTTTCCACTATGAAACGTTCCCGCGCAAGAACAGAGGTAGAAGTTCCACATTTTGCGAAATCTGTCATCAAAACCAAGTGCCGCAACGCGGTCCCATTGGGCGTTGAACGTTTCATGCCAACGACGCAGGGTCTGACTGTAGCTTTCGCCGAATTCGATCGAATGGGCAACCCGCAAACCGGCACGTTCGACTTCGGCCCGCAATGCCTTGGGGCTGGGCAACATGCCGCCCGGAAAGATGTATTTCTGAATGAAATCGACACCACGCTTGTAAACCTCCCAGCGGCGATCCTGCACTGTTATGATCTGCAGCGTCGCGTTCTTGCCGGGCTTCAGACGTTCGCGGACATTGTCAAAATAGACCGGCCAGTATTTTTCGCCGACCGCCTCGAACATCTCGATCGAGGCGATCCCGTCATAGATGCCGGTTTCATCGCGGTAATCCTGCATCCTGAACGTCACCTGATCGGAAAGTCCTGCCTTTTCAATGCGATTGACCGCATAGTTGAACTGTTCCTGACTGATCGTTAGGCCCGTCACTTTCAAGCCGCGTTCTTTCGCTGCATATTCGGCAAAGCCACCCCAGCCACAGCCGATTTCCAGTACGTGATCGCCTGGCTGCGCCCCCATCTGGTCGACCATGCTGGCATATTTCAGCATCTGCGCCGCCTCGATGCTTTCCTGCCCGGTGTCGAACTTTGCTGACGAATAGGTCATCGTGTCATCCAGCCAGAGGCGGTAGAAATCGTTGCCCAGGTCATAGTGATAACTGATGTTCTTCTTTGCTTGTCGTTTCGAGTTCGATTGTAACCAGAACCGCAACTGTTCGTAGGCCCGCACAAAAAACTGGCCTGGAAACCCGTCATACATGTCTTCGGCATCGTCGTGCACAAGGTCCATGAAAGCCATCAGGTTGGGGGTTGACCACCAGCCATCCATGTAAGCCTCGCAGAATCCCAGATCGCCCTCGCGGATCAGTCGGGCAAAGATGTCGGCGTTGTGGATGTCCAGCCGGGCGACGTATCCTGCATCGGGGCCCTCGGCGCGAAACACCCGGCCGTCCGGAAGTGCCACATCGACGCGACCGCGTTTCAGACGTGTCATCACGTCGAAAACCGGCGCGAAATAGCGCGGCAGGCCGGTTTGGCCATCTGTAGTGGTCAGGATCATTCTTCACCCCCCCGGTTACGAATTCGGGCGCGCCGCGGTGCCATACCCGTCGCAGATTTGTTAAGTTTAATCGTTGCGTCGTGGATGTCACGGATTTCATGCATTAAAAGTTGCACTTTCCCCGGCGACACCCTAGCCGCGCAGGGCCGAATATGCAGCGAGTGCGCGGCTGCGACCTTGGGCCAGTTCAATTTGCGGCTGCGGATAGGGATCTTGGGGAGATAAACCCCAGCGGCGCGGCACCGCGTCGAAATAAGCCAATGCCGTGGCAGGCGGATCGTCATGCCCCTCGGCGATCCAGGTCCGGGCATAGCGGCGAGCGGCATCGAACTTGTCCAATTGCGTCATCGGGTTGAACACCCGGAAATAGGGCGCCGCATCGGGGCCGGACCCCGCCGCCCATTGCCAGCCCATCGCATTGGCCGCCGGATCCCAATCGGTCAGGTGATCGGCGAACCAGTCCGCACCAATCCGCCAGTGGGTCAGCAGGTGCTTGGTCAGGTAGGACGCGACGATCATTCTGCCCCGGTTGTGCATGGTCCCTGTCACATACATCTCGCGCATCGCAGCATCGACAAAGGGGACGCCGCTACGGCCCTGTTTCCACGCCAGCACCTCGGGGCGGTGTTCGTCGGTATTCCAAGGAAAATCATCCCATTCCTTGCGCCAGTTGCCGGTAACGATTTGCGGGGAATGGTGGACCCGATGATAGGCAAACTCGCGCCAGACCAACTCTTTCAGGAAATGTTCGGCGCCAGCGGCATCCCGGTGCAGCGCCTGCCATCCGGCATGCCAGACGGTACGTGCCGAAATTTCGCCATAGGTCAGGTTTTCCGACAGGCCCGAGGTCGTCTGCACGGCGGGAAAATTGCGCCGTTCCTTGTAGGTGGCGACCCGGTCGGCGAGAAAATCCGCGAGCCGCGCCGATGCCGCAGCAGCGCCGACGCATACATGATCCGCCACGATCGCGGCCCCGCGGTGCATGTCCGCCGCCAGCTGCCAATCGGCCAGATCGTCGGACGCAGGCCAGTCGGCGGGCGGCGCAATACGGTCCGGGGTTGGCATGGCTTCGGCCACAGGCC
>JBBKXP010000165.1:0-2725 GCA_037969545.1 Paracoccaceae bacterium
TCGCCGCACAGGTCGATCAGCAGAAAGTTATCGGGAAATTCGATTGCCGTTTCGACGGCATCGGCGGGCGAGGTCAGGATGCTGGTGGCCAAACAGGACTCCTCGGGTTTGTCGGTCCAATGGTGGCAATTTGCAGGGACAGGCGCAAGGGATCGCACTCGAATGTGTGCGTGACATGACGAAAACGGCCGCAGCTTGCGCCGCGGCCCCGCATTTCACGTGTATTTCCGGCAACGGTCAGAGGCTGTCGGGAATCGGCGACCCGGACTTGAACGGACCGACGGCCGTATTGGGCGGCGCGATTCCGGAACAGACCGGCAGGCCATCCGGGGTCAGGCGCGCGGAAAGATACCCTTCGACGCCATCGTCAATGATCCAGTGGTCGCACCCATCGGTATCGACCCAGATGCCCGCCACAAGGGTCGACAGGTGGTGGGCGTTGATGCCCCGGTCAATGGATTTGTCAGGCCCGATCGGGGTAAAGCCCAGCCCGCCGCCCTCGGCACCTTCGGTGCAGGCACCCAGCGTGGCAACGGCAGCCAGAACGGCAAACGATTTGAACATGGTCATCAGATGCACCCCCTATCAGCGCAGGCAGTAGATTTCGACGCGACGATTCTGCGCCATCCCGCCGTCTGGCGTATCGTTGGGCGCCCGCGGGCTGCGTTCGCCAAAGCCGCGCACATCGACAACCCGTGCACCCATCCCTTGGGCAACCGACGCGACCGCATTCGCCCGGTTCCGCGACAAACGCATGTTGTATTCATCCGACGCACGATTGTCGGTGTGGCCATAGATCAGGTAGGCAAAAGCGTTGGCATTGCGAAAGAAATTCTCCAGCGCCGAACGTCCAGAGGCACCGATACTGGAACGGTCAGTCGCAAAAAACTGGTCGGTCGGCATGATCCCGCAGATTTCGCTGCGGTGGCACACGGCAGAACCGTCGCGCCGCCGGCGGGCATCCATGAAACCCTCGGCACCGTCATCCATGGCCCAGTGCTCGCACCCATCAGGGTCGATCCAGATTGTCGGAACATAGGTTTCGCCGGTTTGCGCCTGCGCAGCCGCGCCCAGCATCATCAAACTCGCACCAACGACCGCAAGGCCGCAAAGCGCCCTTTTGCCGGCGATTTTCCAGTATTTCCCCACAGCTCTGACCCCCTCAAATCCCACATTCATCTGCAACAGCAGTGGCAGTGCTGACCATTTGCCACACGATGTGGTGAGTGTCAGCTAATTTTGCCTCAAATGAAAGTAGTTTTAACTATATATTGTGCCGCTTATTGAAACACTCGCGGGGGAACTCCGCTGTTTGTTGCGTGTATTCCGAAAATTCTGTGCCCATTGAGGCAGATTGGAGGCAGCCCGTCCGGCTAGCCTGAAATTTCGCCACCAAGCGAGTTCGTGCCGCAGGTCGTGATTCTGACACGCCGCACCTGTCCCAGCACCGTATCAGCAACATCCGCGTGGACGGCATGCAGATACTCGGATTTGCCCACCATCTGCCCCGGCTGCCGCCCCGGTTTCTCGAACAGCACGGCAACGTCGCGCCCGATCATCATGTCCTGTGCCGCCTTTTGTTGACTGGTGATCAGACTCTGAACCGTCCGCAGCCGCGCGTCCGTCACCGCCTTCGGCAGTTGCGGCTTTTCAGCCGCCGGGGTGCCGGGGCGTCCTGAGTATTTAAAGCTGTAGGCCATGCCATAGTTGACCCGCCGGATCAGATCGAGCGTGGCGTCGAAATCGGCGTCCGTCTCGCCCGGAAAGCCGACGATGAAATCGCCTGACAGCAGGATGTCGGGGCGGGCGTCGCGAATTTCCCCGATCAGGTCAAGATACTGCGCCGCCGTATGTTTGCGGTTCATCGCCTTGAGGATCCGGTCGCTGCCCGATTGCACCGGCAGGTGCAGATAGGGCATCAGTTTCGGACAATCGCGGTGTGCCGCGATCAGCGCCTTGTCCATATCGTTTGGATGACTTGTCGTGAACCTGATTCGCAGCAGCCCGTCGATGTCGTTCAGGGCCCAGATCAGCCCGGCCAGACCCTGCGGATGTCCGTGGTAGGCATTGACGTTCTGGCCCAGCAGGGTGATCTCGCGCACCCCGTGCGACACCAGATCGCGGGCTTCGGCCAAAACCCGGTCGGCGGGGCGGCTGACCTCGGCGCCACGCGTGTAGGGCACGACACAAAAGGCGCAGAACTTGTCGCAGCCTTCCTGCACCGTCAGGAACGCACTTGGGCGCCGCACCGCCGCCGGCCGGGATTTCAACACCGCGAACTTGTCCTCTGCGGGAAAGTCGGTGTCCAGCGCGCGGGCCCCGCCCTGCACCGCCGCCGCCATCGCCGGCAGACGGTGATAGCTTTGCGGACCGACGACCGGATCGACAACAGGCGCGCGGCGCATGATCTCGTCACCCTCGGCCTGCGCCACGCAACCGGCGACGCCAATCTTCAGGTCCGGGCGTTCGTCTTTCAGCAGTTTCAGTCGCCCCAATTCGGAAAACACCTTTTCAGACGCCTTTTCGCGGATGTGGCAGGTGTTCAGCAGGATCATGTCGGCATTGTCCTGACTGTCCGTCACAACATAGCCCTGCCCGCTTAGCGACTCGGCCATGCGCTCGCTGTCATAGACATTCATCTGGCAGCCGTAGGTCTTGATGAACAGCTTTTTCGGGGCAGACATGGGCGCGGCAATCCTCGGGGGTCGGGTCGGCCTTAGGTAAC
>JBBKXP010000166.1:0-3411 GCA_037969545.1 Paracoccaceae bacterium
GCCGCGCCCGTGCCATGTAGGCCGCCCAGGACGGCCCGGTGGCGTAGGACGGCCCCCAGTCGGTGTGGATGAATGCGGTGTCGGGCAGGGCGGCCAGCCCACCGGCAGGCACGAACCCCGGCGCGGCCATTGCCATGACCCGGTCGGAAAACAGCACCTCGACCCGGTGATCGGGATACAGGTCCGCGCCGTAGGTCAGACGCAAATCCACGCCGTCGCGGGCGAAATTGACCGGGTCGTCGGCAACCACGACCGTCACCGCCTGGTCGAACCCGCGTAGCCGAGGCAACAGCCAAAGCTCGGCAATTGAAGGCAAACATGACACCACCAGCCGGGCGCGTGGGGCCTGTTCGCGCATCTGCGCCGTCATCGCCGCAATATCGCCAAGCGCCTGTTCCAACCGGGGATAGGCGGCGCGGCCCGCGTCGGTCAGGGTGATCCGGTTGCCTTGGCGCACGAACAACCGCTTGCCCAAATGATCCTCGAGCAGCCGCACCTGCTGGCTGATCGCCGCCGACGTTACCCCCAGTTCGGCCCCCGCCTGCACGAAACTTCCTGTGCGGGCAGCAACCTCGAAGGCGCGCAGGGCGTTCAGCGGGGGCAGGCGGGTCAAGAGGTGCTCCGAAAGAATATCTTAGGATGCCCTAGGATTGATCCTGTTGCAAGCACCGTCAACCGGGCGCACCCTGCGCCAAACGAAAGGACCAATCATGCGCGACCTGATCGATCTCGACCGCTTTCCCATCGACCGTCCGGGCACCCCGGAATACCTGGCCCTGATCGCTCGCGCCAAGGCAGAACTGGCGGCACACGGGATGTTCAACCTCGACGGTTTCCTGCGCCCCAAAGCCGCCGCAGACACGGTCGCAGCACTGGCCCCGAAATTCGATACCGAGGCCTTTACCCACGCCCGCAAGCACAATATCTACTTTCGCAAGGATCTGCCCCTGCCGGCCGACCACCCGGCGCTTGCTGAAGTCGAAACCATCAACCGCACTCTTTGCGCCGACCAGATCGACGCCGCCGATGCGGTGAACAAGATCTACAACTGGCCGCCTTTCATCGCCTTTCTGGCTGACACGATGGACAAACCGGCGCTGCATGTCATGGACGACCCGTTGGCCCGGATGAACGTCATGGACTATGCCGCAGGGCAGGGGCTGAACTGGCATTTCGACCGCTCGGAATTCACCACCACCCTCTTGTTGCAGCCTCCGGATGCCGGTGGCGCGTTCGAATACCGCAGCGATCTGCGCACCGCCGACGATCCGAATTACGACGGGGTCGCGCAGCTGCTGCGCGGCCAGGACCCCGAGAAACACGCACTGACCCTCAAGCCCGGCACCCTGAACGTGTTCCGGGGCAAGAATACAGCGCACCGGGTGACGCCCGTGCAAGGCGAGACACACCGGATGATCGCGGTCTTCTCCTATTACGACCGCCCTGGCGTGATGTTTTCCGATGACGAACGGCGCGGGTTTTACGGGCGGGCCGCGTGAACGAATGGGCGCCGTTCAAGGACGCCCGCAAAGGCGCCTATCTGAACGCCGACGGTTCCGACAAACCGCTGAGATCCCCGATCGCCGACGATGTCCTGCACCGCGCACGGCTTTATCGGCTGGATCGGTTCCGCGCCCAGATGGCCAAGGCGGATATCGCCGGCCTGTTGCTCTATGATCCGATCAACATCCGCTATGCGTTCGACTGCTCGAACATGCAGGTCTGGACCGCGCATAACGCCATGCGCTATGCCCTGATTTTGGCCGACGGCCCCGGAATCATGTTCGAATTCAAGGGCTGCGAACATCTGAACGAAGGCTTGCCGGGGGTCGATGAGGTCAGGAATTCAATTCCGTGGATTTACCTGTCCAAAGGTGATCAGACGGCGCATTTCCTGGCCCGCTGGGCCGATGAAATCGCCGACCTGCTGCGTGAATACGGCGTTGGCAATCTGCGCCTTGCCGCCGACTGGCTGGAACCGCACGCCGGGGCGGCGCTGGCCGGCCGCGGGGTGGCGGTGCTGGATGCCGCCGCGATGGTCGAGACCGCCCGCAGCATCAAATCAACTGACGAAATCGCCCTGATGCGCTGGACGATCCGGGTTTGCGAGGCGGGGATGGCGCGGATTTATGACCACTCCGTTGCGGGTGCCACCGAACGCGAATTGTGGGCGCATCTGCATTTCGAAAATGCCCGCTCGGGTGGCGACTGTTTGGAAACCAAGCTGCTGACGGCGGGGCCGAACACCAATCCGTGGTATCGGGAATGTGGCGACAGACCGGCGCAGAATGGCGAAATGATCGCCTTTGATACCGACATGATCGGCCCCTATGGCTATTGCGCTGATCTTTCGCGGTCGTGGACCTGCGGCTATGCGCCGATGACTGACCAGCAAAAGCGGCTCTACGCAACGGCCCGCGATCAGATCGATCATAACCTTGCGCTGGTCGTACCCGGCACCAGTTTCACAGACTTCAACGCCGGCAGTTGGCGCATCCCCGACGCCCATGAACCCTACCGCTATTCGCTGGCGTTACATGGTGTCGGGATGGCCGATGAATGGCCGGTGATCCCGTTGCATTCGGACTTCACCGACCGGGCGATGTCGGGCACGCTGGAACCCGGAATGGTCGTCTGCGTCGAAAGCCTGATTGCGGAGGCAGGATCCGAATCCATCAAACTGGAGACCCAGGTGCTTGTCACCGAAACCGGTCACGAACGGCTGGACAGTTTCCCTTTCGAAGACGTCTGAGCGAGCCACATTCCGGCAAGGATCAATACGACCCCGCCCGCCCGCGCGACCGGATTGCCCGGTGCGCCGATGACAACATCAAGGATCACCCCAGACACCATTTGCCCGGCAATGATCAGCAGGGCCGTCTGGACCGCGCCAATCCGCGTGATCAACCAACTGCTGGCAGCGACGAACACCACGCCCAGCGGACCGCCAACAAAGGCGATCAGCGGCGGGTCAAGCGGTCGGTCGGTGGGCCAGAGGCCGCCGAGGGTCAGCGCGATCAGGGTCAGGAAGACGAACCCGACGATGTGGTTCCAGAATGACGATTGCAATGGCGAGGTCGACAGCGATAGCCGCCCGTTGATCTGTCGGCTGAGGCTGACCAGAATACCGGCGAGAAGCGCAAAAGTGACAACGAGCCCCATCAGCCGCGCCCATAAAAGATGATCACCAGGCTGCCCGCACAAATCAGGACAAGGGCCGAAACATCGCGCCAAGTGGGGTGGCGTTTAGGCAGGCCCAGCAGGCCGAAACGGTCAGCCACCAAACCGAACGACAGTTGTCCCGCCAACCCCACGGCGAGGGTGCCTGACAGGGCAAGCGCGGTGTTCACCGTAACCGAGGTCAGCATGACGGTGAACGCCCCCGAAACCCCTCCAAGGTAGGCCCAAAGG
>JBBKXP010000167.1:0-3801 GCA_037969545.1 Paracoccaceae bacterium
CCCTCGCACCGCGGCGTTGCGGCCCGTCATAGAGGACTTTCGCTGCGCTTGCAAATTCAGGAGTTGGCGAATTCACGCACTGCGGACAAGGCGGCAGTTCGCGATGGCTACGCCAATGACTGCTTTCAAAAAAGTGACAAGAGCTATCGGTTTGGAATTCTATTAGGAATTCAGACCTGATACCGATGCTGCGACATAATGACTACGGGCAGTATTGAATGCAAGATTGGCCTGACCCGCTTGGACCTTACGTCTGCTGACGGATTATTAACAAGAAAAATCGACGGAAAAATTCCAGCGCAACGTTGTAGTCTTATCCAGCAAGAACCCTATCAAAGGAAACCCAATGCGTGCGCTGCGCCCAGTCGTGCAAAGTAGGAATATCTCGACTCGTTCAATGATGCTGCATTAGGCCCAGTGACTGACTTGTTGGTTTCTGATGGCCCTTCGGAACGTTGTCAAATCACGGCAGGCCCCGATTTACCGCCTGATGCCAATTCAAGTGCCGTGGTTTTCCCGAAAACTGCGATTTAGCGATCCTAAAAGTGGTCCCATGACATAATCGGCGATACTGGATTCGCCAGTTAAAATCATGACATCAACGGCCATACCAGAAACAAGCTCGACGTCCGGTAAGTCCATGAGTTGTTCCGGCGCTACCACGATCTTCGCAAGGTAATAGGGTTCTCCCGTTCGCTCGTCGACTAGTCGGTCTGCCGAAACAGAACGCAATGCTCCGAAAATCTGAGGCATGTTCCGCTGCTGGTAGGCGCTCAACAGGATGCGCGCGGACATACCGACAGAAACGACGTCAATATCGATGGGCTTCACGCGAGCGTTGATTATCAAGGGGATCCCAGAGGGGACGATATCCAGAATCGGCTCGCCGTTCCTGACGATACCAGAGAGGGTCGTCACGCGAACATTCATCACGGTTCCAGATATCGGAGAACGTATCTCGGTTCTGTTCAAGACATCCCTTCGCCAGCTCATTTCGCTTTCCAACTCGGCGATCGCCCGGCGAACTTCGCCCAGTTCTTCGGTGACTTCTTCGGCGTCCTCCTGATGCATCGTCAGGAGCTGGATTTCGGTTTCGCCATTCATTTGATTGTTTCGCGCTATCTGGGCAATTCGTGTCGCACGGTCGATCTTTATGTCTGCAGCCGCACGTTGCAAACCCAGTAATCGGGTCTTGCGCTCAAGGCCCTTGTTAAACAAATCTGTTACTGACTCGATTTCCTCGCCGATTAGTAGCCCCTTTTCATCCAGTCCATTTATCGCCAGATCGAGACCTATGTTTTCCTCTTCGAGTTGCCGCACTCGCTGCCGCAAGATTGCATCACGACCGCCTCGGCTAGCAAGGCGGCGAGTGAGGAGTTCCCGTTGGCTGGAGATGGCCAACTCCAGATCGGTAGTATTCAAGACCTCTTCGCGCTGCGGAATTTCGAGAATTTCAGACTCTCGAAGTTCCGCCTCCAGCCGTGCGGCCCTTGCCAACAGGTAAACGTGACGGTTGCTCAATTCATCAAGGCGAGCACGCGCCTCAACACCATCCAAGGTCAGAATAACCTGACCCTCCGTCACCTGATCTCCGTCGCGGACGTGAATGGCGCGTATGATCCCTCCTTCCAAGTGCTGGACTGTCCTGCGGTAGCCGTCCGGGCTGATCACGCCTGGGGCAAGAGCTGCGCCCTCCAGTGGGGCGACAATGGACCAGGTTCCCAAGCCGAAAACGAGGACAAGCGTAATCATATAACCGGCCCGTCTGGGACCACGAGTTATTTGCGAAAGGTTAGGTCTTTCACTCAAATCTGAAGGACGCCGGACAACGCGTCGCAAAATCAAAACAAGAATGAGCAGAAGCACCAGGACCACGATCGCTATCACTTGCACCTCTAGCGACACTGGCAGCATATTGGCGATCGCAAGCGACCACTCAGAAGGATTACCAAGGTGATATTCGTTGATAACCGAGGCAGCGAACGCTCGAATTCTTTCCGCTAACTGTTCCAAGTATATTCCAATCATCACACGCTACTCCGCTGCCGCTTCGCTGACCGGATGGACCATTTCCGCAGGAACGGGTTGTCTGACCGGCGCCTGTCCTCGTATTTGCAAGACCTCCTCGCGCGGACCGAACGCTGCGACGGTCCCATCCTGAAGCACCAAAACCTTGTCGGCGGACCTGAGACCCACTGGACGATGGGTGACAACCACAACGGTACTGCCTTTTTCCCTGAGACGGACGAGAGCCTCCGCAAGCGCGGCATCGCCAGCCTGATCGAGGTTGGAACTCGGCTCGTCCAGCACAACCAGCGCGGGATCGCCCAGAAGCGCCCGGGCGAGCCCCAGCCTCTGCCGTTGACCTCCGGAGATGCGCCGCCCGTGCAATCCAACGTCGGTTTCGTAGCCATCCGGCAGATGCAGGACAAGCTCGTGGACACCAGCATCCATCGCGGCCTTCAAGACCAGCGCGTCGTCCACCTCGCGCATTCTGGCTATGTTTTGGGCGACGGTGCCTGGGAAGAGTTCGACATTCTGTGGCAGGTAGCCGAGATGAGGCCCCAGATCGCCAGGATCCCAGACGCTCACGTCTGCCCCATCCAGCCTGACATGTCCGCGCGCTGGCTTCCACGCGCCCACCAGAAGACGGCACAGTGTCGACTTTCCTGACCCTGATGGTCCGAAGATCACCAGCGTTTCACCCTGCTCCAGGGAGAATGAGATGTCTTGCAGAATTGGTTCCCCCGAAATCGGCGCGAGACAGTATAGGTTTTCGACTTGCAATCGGCCAGCCGGCCTCGGCAGTTTCACGGCTTCTTGCCTAGTAGACGCGCCAGCAAAGAGTTCGCGAAGCCTGTCGGTCGAAGTGCGTGCCGAGACGAAACCCTGCCACGCGCCTATCGAACGCTCGATCGGAGCAAGCGCACGCCCCAGGATGATAGACGCCGCGATCATACCTCCGGCGGTCATCGCTCCTTGAAGCACGTAATACGCGCCGAGACCCAGGATCATTACCTGCATTGCGAGCCGAAGGGCGCGTGACGCGCTGACAATGCTGGACGTTTTCTCTTTTAGCCTCTGACTGTCGTTCCGGGTCTCGGTCTGAAACGATCGCCAGCGGCTTAGTAGCGCTTCGCCCATCCCAAGAGGGCTGATCGTTTCGCCGTTTTCGACGAATTGCTGTGCCTGTGTGTCGCTCTGGCGGAGCCTTGCGCCAATCTCCTTTTGCGGCTGGCGCGATACAAAGTCATTTGCGAGAGCAAAAAGGAACAGTGTGATCGCGCTGCAGAGGGCAAGGACGCCGAGGCCTGGGTGGAGCATCCAGATGAATGCGATGAAAATCGGCGTCCAGGGTGCGTCGAAGAATGCTAGGATAGCATCCCCGCCCATAAACGACCTGAGTGCGGCGACGTCGGGCAAACCGGCCTCTGGATTCCGACCGGCCAGACGATCCGACATCGTCTTGCGGAGCACCGGTTCGCTTAATTCAGACTCCACCCAGAAACTCGCGCGCCCGAGGATCGTTTTGCGCACTTGCTCGAGCACACCATAAACGACGAGCGCACCAAGTGCGGCCAGCGTAAGCCATGCAAGCGTGTCGAGAGAACCTGTGGAAAGGACGCGATCGTAGACCTGAAGCATGTAGATCGCACTGACCAGCAGCAAGAGGTTCACAATGCAACTGACGATCAGAAGAGACGGGAAAAGCCCTTTGACGGACTTGCGAACGATATCGATACCATTGGCGTCAGCATTGGCTTTCATTTTACCGGGCACCCCCAACGGATATCGAACACC
>JBBKXP010000168.1:0-7157 GCA_037969545.1 Paracoccaceae bacterium
GTGAACCCGCCCGCCCGCAGAACCTCGTAATACGCCAGCGCCATATCCGGCACATTTGTCGGAAACTGGTCGGTGTCCCAGCCCGACTGATAGTCGTTCTTGTTCATGTCGATCGACCCGAAGATGCCCAGTTCACGGGCCAGCGCCAGTTCATGTTCAAACGAATGGCCGGCCAGAATCGCGTGGCCTTGCTCGATATTCACCTTCACTTCGCCCTCAAGGTCGAAATCCTTGAGAAATCCGTAAACCGTCGCCACATCGTAGTCATACTGGTGCTTGGACGGTTCCTGCGGTTTCGGTTCGATCAGGATCGCACCCTTGAAACCCGTCTTGTGCTTGTACTCGACAACCATTTGCAGGAACCGGCCCGCTTGTGCCCGCTCGCGGCCCATATCGGTGTTCAGCAGCGTCTCGTACCCTTCGCGCCCACCCCACAGGACATAATTCTCGCCGCCCAGTTTCATCGTCGCATCCATGCAGCTTTTCACTGTCGCGGCGGAAAACGCATAAACATCCGGATCGGGGTTGGTGGCCGCACCCGACATGAACCGGCGGTGCGAGAACATGTTGGCTGTACCCCAAAGCAGCTTGACCCCGGTGTCTTCCATCTTGCCCGCGAAATGGTCGGTGATTTCCTCGAGGCCCCGCAGGTTTTCAGCGAAATCGCGGCCCTCAGGTCGCACGTCAGCGTCGTGGAAACAGAAATACGGCACGCCCAGAATCTGGAACATCTCAAAGGCCACATCGGCCTTCAATCTGGCTGCATCCATCCCGTCCTTGAACCAAGGCCGCTCGAACG
Organism: Paracoccaceae bacterium; assembly: GCA_037969545.1. Taxonomy (GTDB): domain Bacteria; phylum Pseudomonadota; class Alphaproteobacteria; order Rhodobacterales; family Rhodobacteraceae; genus JBBKXP01. The sequence continues at coordinate 800 of JBBKXP010000168.1, forward strand.
TCTGGCCGCCGAACGGGTCGCCGCCCGGCCAGGCGAACGAATGCCAATAAGCAACAGCAAACCGCAGATGGTCCTTCATCGCCTTGCCCATCACCACCTCGTCGGGGTCATAGTGGCGAAACGCGAAATCATTGTCGGATTGCGGCCCCTCGTAGCGGATCGCGGGAATGCCTTCGAAAAAGTCGGTCATTGTCAGATGTCCTTGATGGCTGAATAGCTGGCCCGATAGCGGGCATGGGCAGTGGCAAAGGCATCGGTCAGGCCCGCCACCGGATCAATCGTTCGGGCAATCGCCGGGGGTGTCGCAATTTCTGCCCCGGCACCGGTCGCGGCCATGATCGCCAGACGGGCCGCCCCGAACGCGCCGCCGAAATCACCCGCGACGGGGATTTCGATGGGCAGACCCAAAGACGTGGCAATCGCCTGGACCCAGTATTCCGATTTCGACCCGCCACCGACCGCGATCAGCCGGTCGATCCGCGTCCCCGTCGAGGTCAGCGCGTCAAAACTGTCGCGGATCGCGTGGGTGACGCCCTCCAGCACCGCGCGAGTGAGGGCTGTGCGGTCGCTGGCGTGATCCAGATGCAGGAACGCGCCGCGAATTTTCGCATCGTTGTGCGGTGTCCGCTCGCCCCCCAGATAGGGCAGGAACATGGTGCGTCCCGGTGCGGCCAGCGGCCCGAGATCGCCCGTCATGACGGTTGCGGGCTGCCCTGCGACCCCCGCAAACCAGTTCAGCGCATCAGCGGCGGCAAGGATCACGCCCATCTGGTGCCATGTCCCCGGCAGGGCATGACAAAACGTATGCACCGCACTGGCGGCATCCGGTTGATACGCGTCCGAAGCGGCGAACAGCACGCCCGAGGTGCCAAGGCTGACAAATGCCTGCCCGGCCTTGACGACGCCGACCCCCACCGCGCTGGCGGCATTGTCGCCACCACCACCTGCAACGACGACCCCTTTGGGCAACCCCCAACGGGCGGCCAGTTCATCGCGCACAAGACCCGATATTTCCGCCCCTTCGACAAGGCGCGGCATCTGATCGCGACCAAGATCCGTCGCCGCTAGTAGTCCGTCATCCCAATCGCGCCTGCCGACGTCCAACCAACTTGTTCCGGCGGCATCCGACATTTCGCTCACCGCCTCGCCGGTCAGCCACAGCCGCAGGTAATCCTTTGGCAGCAACACCTTGGCGACCTTTTTAAAGGTTGCCGGTTCGTGCCTTTTCACCCAGACCAGTTTTGGCGCGGTGAACCCCGGAAAAACGATGTTGCCGGTTTTGGCGCGAAACTGGGGGTCAGTATCCAACGCCGCCGCCTCGACTGCGGCCCGCGTATCGTTCCACAGGATGCAAGGTCGCAGCACCTTACCCGCAGCGTCGATAAGGGTTGCGCCATGCATATGACCGCTCAGACCAATCGCTTGGACTGCACCCAGGGCGACCATGCCGCCAAGGGCCCGCATCACGATCTCGCAGGCGTCCAGCCAGGCGGCGGGGGCCTGTTCCGACCAGCCATCGACCGGCCTGTTGACGTCCAATGGCGTCGTCGCCTCGGCCAGAATGGACTGGTCATGGTCGATCAGAATTGCCTTCAGGGCGGACGTGCCCAGATCAAGTCCGACAAACACGTCAGGCCGCCAGATGCTCTGGTTTTTTGCCCAGAATGATCATCCCCAGAATATCTTCGTCGGTGACCTCGTTGACATTCACCGTGCCGACCAACTGGCCGTTTTTCATCACCGAAGCGCGGTCGCACAACTTCATCACGTTGTGAATGTCATGTTCGATCAGGAATATCCCGAGTCCCTGCGCCTTAAGCTCTTGGATCAGTTCGGCGACCATCTGGGTTTCCTGCGGGCCCAGGGCCGCAGTCGGTTCGTCCATGATCAGGATGCGGGCGTTGAAATAGACCGCGCGGGCAATGGCGACCGACTGTCGCTGCCCGCCCGACAGGGCCGACACCGGAACGTTGAACTTGCGAAAGTTCGGGTTCAGGCGCGCCATGATCTTGCGGGTTTCTGCCTCCATCGCGCTATCGTCAAGAAAACCGCCGGAACTGACGATCTCGCGCCCCAGAAACAGGTTCGACGCCGCATCAAGGTTATCCGCCAGAGCCAGAGTCTGATAGATCGTCTCGATATTCTGCGCGCGAGCGTCGCGCGGGTTATCGATCTGCACCTTTTGGCCGTTGATGTACACTTCGCCTGCGTCAGCCATGTACGCCCCCGACAGGCATTTGATCAGGGTCGATTTGCCCGCGCCGTTATGTCCCAGCAGGCCGACAACCTCGCCCGGATAAAGGTCGACAGAGACATGATCGACGGCCTTGATCCCACCGAAAGAGATCGAGATGTCGCGCAGTTCGACAAGTGGCGTACCTGTATTGCTCATCGTCGTCCCCTCATTTCGCACGTTTGTTGTAAACGGTGTCGACATAGACGGCAAAGACCAGCACGATCCCGACGACGATCCGCTGGATCGACGAATCCACACCGATCAGGATCATCCCCGATTGCAGGCTCTGCATGACCAGCGCGCCCAGAATGGCGCCATAGATCTTGCCAACCCCGCCAGACAGCGAGGTGCCGCCGATCACCGCCGCCGCAATCACGTAAAGCTCGTCCAGGGTGCCCAGCGCATTGGTTGCCGAGTTCAGGCGGGCCGAGGCGATGACCGCGGCAATCGCAGTCAGCATCCCCATCAGGGCAAAGATTTTCATCGTCATCCAGCGGGTGTTGATCCCGGCAAGTGCCGCCGCTTCGGGGTTCCCGCCGATAGCGAACACGTAGCGGCCAAACCGCGTCCGGGTGACAAGCAGCGTCATCGCAATCGCCACCGCGAGCAGGATCAGGACGGGATAGGCAAACCCGTGGCTGATGAACGTCTCGTCTGTCAAATCCAAGCCGTTTGCATTGCTGTAGGCACGGATGATCCCCTTGGGCCAGGGATAGGCGTTGAACAAACTGACGGTGCCGACGATCGCGCCACAGCCAATCAGGACTATCGCGGCTTCAGCCCAGACCGGTCGCTGTGCAAATTCATGTTTCCTGCGCGACTGGCGCCCGCTTAGAACCATCCAGATCACACCCAGACAGGCCAGACCGCCGACAATCCAGCTACCTGTTGCACCGATCGTGCCGTAGGGCCCGCCACCCAGAAGGGTAAAAGTCGAATCAACTGGCGAGATCGTTCGCCCGTCGGCGGCCAGAAATGCCATGCCGCGCCAGATCAGCAACCCGCCAAGAGTGACGATAAAGGCAGGGATACCGCGATAGGCGATCAGCCAGCCCTGAAATCCGCCGATCAGGCCGCCTAGCAATAGGCCCGCGATCACCGTCACGATCCAGATCGACCAATGACCAAGGCCGACGTATTGCGGCAGGATTTCCACCTGCAGCAGGCCCATCGCCATCCCGATCACGCCGATCATCGAACCGACAGACAGGTCGATGTTGCGGGTCACGATGACCAGCACCATGCCCGTCGCCATGATTCCGATGGACGATGTCTGAACCGACAGGTTCCATAGATTGCGCGGGGTCAGAAAGCTGGTGGAATCGCCGCCGGCGGCGCCCAGCAAGACCGATGGGCGGCCAAGGAATGTGATGCAGTAGAATTCGAAGCCCAGCCAGATCAGGGCCAGCGCCCCGATCATGCCCAGCAGCCGGGTATCAATCTCGGTGGCTTGCAAAAGCCGGGCAAACCCGCCCTTGCCGGCACTTGCTTGCGGGGCGGTGTGGGGCGATGTCTCTGGGGTATCGGTCATGGTGTGTCCAGCATTGTTATAGAATTAATGTCTGAAAGATCGCCCTGACTTTGGGCTTGCCCTTGCCACTGCGGCGCAGGACAGCAGATACACATATGCGCCGATGGTCTGTCACGGAATGCGGCGTCGGCCCGCAAAGGCCGACACCGCAATTTTCATGTGCGATTATTCGCAGCCGACGACGCCCGCGACTGCACCTTCGCAGGCTTGCGCCTTGGTGATGTGGCCACCGTCGATTGCCACATTCAGGTTGTCGCGGGTCAGCGGAGTCGGGTCCAGCAGGATCGCGTTCATCGCGACACCCTTTTCTCCGCCCGAGAACGTGACTGCTCCCTCGATCGAATCAAGCGTTGCACCCGCCGCCAAAGCCGAGGCGATTTCGCCTGCGGCCTTGCCCAGATCGCGGCTGTCTTTCCAGACCGACACGGTCTGGGTGCCACGCGCCACGCGGTTGATCGCTGCAAGGTCGCCGTCCTGGCCACCGACCGGGATCACAAGCCCCTGCGCCGAAAGTGCCGCAACCACGCCGCCGGCCATACCGTCGTTTTCCGACAGAACGGCATCGATGTCGTTGTTGTTGGCGGTCAGGATCTGCTCCATGTTCTTTTGGGCATTTTCCGGCTTCCAGCCATCCGAAAAGCTCTCGCCTGCGATGACGATGTCGCCGGCAGTGACGGCGTCACCAATGACTTCCATCATACCCTGCAGCAGGAACGCGGCGTTCGGATCACCGGGATCGCCCTTGATGATCGCGTAATTGCCTGTTGGCTGCACGGCCATCACGTTTTCGGCGATGATCCGGCCGACGCCAACGTTGTCGAAGGTCAGATAAAAGGTGCGGTCGTCTTCGATCAGGCGATCATAGCCAACGACCGGAATTCCCTCGGCAGCGGCCGCATCGACTGCCGGCCCGATGGCATCTTTGTCCCAGGCGTTGATCACCAGCGCGTCAACACCCTGCGAGATCAGCGACTCGACGTCCGTCAGCTGCTTGGCCGACGACGATTCGGCGTCAGCCGACACATAGGTGTCGCCGGCAGCCTCGATCGCGGCCTTCATCGCGGCTTCGTCAATCTTCCAGCGCTCTTCCTGAAACGATCCCCAGGACACGCCGATGGTCATGCCTTCCGCAAGCGCGGCACTGCTGAAGCCTGCCGCGACGATGGCGGCGGCAATAATTGCCTTGTTCATGTAGTCCTCCCAGTTGGATGACCCGCAAAAATGCGGGCGGCGAGCCGTACGGCCCGTCCAGCTAAGGATGCCACAATTAATTCAGTTGTCAAAATAAAAAATTCGCATTCCGCCGAAAAAATATCAAATTTGCCTATGCGTGCGCACGAAAATTAGCCAAACTGCAAACATGCGGTAATGCGGCGCCTTCGCAGTTGCAGAAATATTTCAGGCATTGAAGTTATGTATGACAAATCTGACAATCCTGCCCCGTCGCATCCGACGTCAGGCGAATCAGCAGGAAACCCAACCGGTTGCGGGCCTAGGCTGTCACAAGGTGGGGTTGCGGCCAAGCCGTTGCGACAGCAGATTTTCGAACATGTCCGCGCCATCGGCCGCGCTGCCCGCGCCGATATCTCCCGTGCACTGGCGATCAGCCCCGGATCGGTGACCGGACTGACTGCCGACCTGATCGCCGCCGGATTCCTGCGCGAGGTCGAAGGCCTGCCGCGCGAGGCTGGGCGAGGCCGCCCGTCCGTCGCACTCGAGGTCGTGCCGACCTGCAAACTGGTGATGGGGATCAAGCTGTCAGACGAACTCCACTCGGCTGTATTGACCGACTTTGCAGGCGAAATGATCTCCAGCGCCAGTCTCGCCATCCCTCCGGCCCGAAAGACCCTCGCCGAAATCCTTGATGAAATCGACGCGCTGATCACTGCGACACTGGAATCCACGACCCATGACCGCAGCCAGATCGACGCCATCGGCATTGGCCTGTCGGGGATCGTCGATCACCTCACCGGAATTGTGCCGTGGTCGCCGCTGCTGGTTGAACGCGATGTGCCTCTGAAAGGTGTGCTGGAACCCCACATCAACATCCCCGTATTGGTCGACAACGATGCCAACATGCTGACGCTTGCCGAGCTTTGGTTTGGCGAGGGCCGGTCGATGGCTGATTTTGCTGTCGTCACCATCGAACACGGGGTCGGCATGGGGATGGTGCTGAACAACCAGCTGTATCGCGGCTCACGTGGCATGGGGCTCGAGCTGGGGCATACAAAGGTTCAGTTGGACGGCGCCCTGTGCCGTTGCGGTCGGCGCGGCTGTCTTGAGGCCTACCTTGCCGACTACGCCCTTGCGCGCGAGGCAGCGACCGCATTGGGCCGCAACACGCGCAACCTGCAAAGCCCGCAGGCCATGCTGGAAACCCTTTACGGACAGGCGCAGGGTGGCAATGACGCAGCACGCACGATCTTTCGTCGTGCCGGCCGCTATCTGGCACTTGGCCTGTCCAACGTCGTGCAGATCTTTGACCCTGAACTGATCATTCTGTCGGGCGAACGGATGCGCTATGAATACCTCTACGCCGACGAGGTGCTTGCCGAAATGCGCGCCCTTGCCTTGACCGATGGCCGCCCCCC
>JBBKXP010000169.1:0-5876 GCA_037969545.1 Paracoccaceae bacterium
GCGCGGACCTTGCCGGGCCCCCTGCCATAAAAGTTGCAAGGCAATGCCGGGTCGGATGATTTATTCCGCTGAATGCCCTGCGCCGCTGTGATACAGACGGATATGACCGAAACTCACCAGAGCTGTCTTGTCAGCCGTCTGTCGCGCTTCTTGGCCCTCACGGATCAGGAATGCAGTTTCATCGCCAAGATGGAGAAAGACGAACGACCTCGCATGAAGGGCAGTCCTGTCGTCGGTCTGGGCGATGTCACCGAGGGGATCGTGGTCCTGAAATCGGGCTGGGCCGTCGTCAAAGCCGACAGTGCGGATGGGCGCAGCCAGATTCTGCGGATCTATCTGCCCGGAGAGATCATCGGGCTGGCCGAGATCGGATCGACACATGCCTATCACCGCGTCGTCATGCAGACCGACGGTGCCATCTGCCCATTTCCGCGCAAGGGGCTGGCGCCGCTGATCATCAACTATCCGCGGCTGGCGTCGCTGCTGATTGCCGTCGGCAGTCTTGATCAGATCGCCTTGCGGCATCATGCCGGTTGCCTGGGCTCGATGGATGCGTCCCGCAAGCTGAAGTTCTTTTTGCTGCAATTGCGTGCACGGCTCGAGGTGGCGAATGTGGGACTGGGCAACCGCTTTCAGGTGCCGTTCAGTCAGGTCGAGATCGGACAGGCGGTTGGTCTGACGTCGATCTATGTCAACAAGATCCTGCGGTCCTTCGTTGCCGCCGACGAGATCGAGATCGAACGCCCCTATTTCCGGCTGCTGGCGCGCGAGGCGTGGGAAGCGGAGACCGAATTCGTGGATGCGTTCGGTGATATGGACACAACCTGGTTTCCGCCCGCCAGCGACACCGCCGGGCCCGGCGTCGATTAGGCGACGGCGTCCTTGTTGATCCCGCCAGTCGCCAGATCCGTCATCGTGCGGTCGCCGTCGTAGGTCTTGTCGAGACAGGATTTGAGCGCACTGACATCCTCGCGCAGATCCAGACGCGCCGCAAAGGCGGCAAGGCAGCCGTAGCCCGCAAGGGCATAGTGAACGAGGCGCTGATACTGCGTGATGATCATCGCGTCCGCTGTCGCCTCGTCGCCGAACTTTTCCTCAAGGGCATGTGCGCGCGCCTCTTTCACAAGGCCTTCCATGCCCTTGCAGTGGTCGCCTTCTGCACTTTCGTGATGCCGCTCGGCGATGGTTTCAAGCGCCGCGATACCTTGCTGGATGCCTTCTGCGCCCGCCGTCAAAGCCTCTGCAAGATCGGTATCGTTTGCTGCTTTGGCCATTTTTCTGGTGACGTCCAGTGCTTGCGTATTGGCGCTGTAGATATCCTTGAGTTGTTCCAGATAGAGATCTTCCAATGTGTCGATGCTCATGGTTCAATCCTTTCAAGACAGGCCACACGCTACCGCGCAACGGGTGCTGCGACAGCGTCAATCACCGTCCTGCCCTGTCTAACCCGGCAAACGCTAATCCAGTTTAGTGCCAACGCCCTGCAGACATGAAAAAATCTTCCTAGATTGATTTTTAACGGGCGACCGCATGTCGCCCTGTCAGTGAAGGAATTCCTCATGCGTAACGTTTTCTACATTATCGGTGTGATCGTCGTCGTTCTGGTCATCATCGGTTTTCTATTTTGAATCTGAACAGGAGAAACACCATGACCACCCCGTCATCGCCAAATTCCAAGTCCTCTCAATCGGCCACCGACAAGGCCAAGACGACCGCCAGCAACCTGGCCGATCAGGCCAAGGACACCGCTGACAGCGCCGTGAAAAGTGCCACGCAGGCCGCGACGACGCAGGCCAATGCCGCGAAATCGTCGGTTGCCGATGAAGTGTCGGGTGTCGCGTCGGCGCTTCGCACCGCTGCCGCCGAGATGCGCAGCGGGTCGCCGCAGGAACGCACCTTTGGACAGATTGCCGAGGGGCTCGCCGACGCCTCGGATGCGCTGCGTGACAAAGACCTCAACACCATGGTTCAGGATGTCACCCGGTTTGCACGCAACAACCCGCTGGCCTTTCTGGGCGGTGCTGCCCTGATCGGTTTCGCGGCGACCCGTTTTGCCAAGGCGTCCGGAGAGTCCGGCGCAATGGCGTCGGGCACCTACAGGCCGTCGACTGCCACCAACGGAGGCATGTCATGAGCGACACCCACACCAACAAGACCGCCGGTGGTCTGCTGTCCGACGCGATGGGCAATGTCAGTGCGCTGGTGCGCAATGAGGTCGATCTTGCCCGTGCCGAAATCAGCGAGAATGTCACCCGGGCCGCGGTCGCCGTTGGCCTGCTTGCCGGTGCGGCGATCATTGCCCTGGTGGCGCTGAACGTCCTTGCCGCAGCACTGGTCGCGGCCTTGACCGAGGCCGGTCTCGAGGCCGGCTGGGCCGCCCTGATTGTCGGCGCTGTTCTTGCCGTGATCGCATTTGCGATGATGGGCAAGGGTATCAACGATCTGAAACTCTCAAGCCTCGCACCGACGCGGACAGTCAAGAATGTCCAGCGCGACGCCGAAGCCGTAAAGGAAGCCTACAATGACAAATGAATCCCGCACCCCACAGGAAATCGAACGCGAGATCGAATCCCAGCGCTCGGACCTGACATCGAACCTGGAAGACCTGCAAAACAAGTTTTCCATCGACACGCTGGTCCGCCAGGTCGGCGACCAGTTCCGCGAACATGGCGGCGATCTGGGGCGTTCGATCTCGGATCAGGTCAAGGCGAACCCAATTCCGCTGGCCCTGACCGGTATCGGTCTGGCCTGGATGATGTTCGGCAACGGGCAAAAGGGCGCCCCGGCCAGCGGTTTCAGCCGCACCGAGGACGACTATCGCCGGTCGCGTCTGGATCAGGGCCGACCATACACGCCCCCGGTGGCGCGGGTTACCGATTACGACAGTGGCCCCGCGTGGTCGCGCGATGACAAGGACGATGGCCCCGGATACGCAGATCGCCTGTCCGTGGGTGCGACGACTGCCAAAGACAAAATGGCCAAGGGCGCCGATGCCGTCCGCGGCGGCGTGTCGTCCGCCGCGTCATCCATGGCGGACGCCGCATCGGCTGCCGGGTCATCCGTCGCCAGCGGCGCCGCCTCGGCGCAAAGCCGTGTCGCCGCAGTCGGCAGCCGGATTGCCGACGGCACCGAAACCCTGACGGACGAGGGCCGCAAGCGCGTCGTCGCGGCCCGCCAGAAGGCTGTCGAGATGAAACGTTCCACCATGCGCTCGGTCAGCAATGGCGCGGATGCGGCGGCTGATTTCTACGACAATCAACCGCTGGTCATCGGCGCCCTGGCGCTGGCCGTCGGGGCGGCATTGGGCGGTGCCCTGCCGCGCACGCAGGTCGAGGACGATCTGATGGGCGATCAGAGCGACAGGCTGTTTGACGACGCCGAGCGCATTTTCGAAGAGGAGAAGGCCAAGGCGGTCAAGGTCGCAAAAACCGTCACCGACGAGGTCAAGGATATCGCCGCCGAGACAAAGGCCGATCTTGACAGCGGCGCACCGGGCCAGAAATCCGCGGCGCAGGCGGTGGGCGACAAGGCGAGATCGGTGGCTGACCGGGTCAAGGATGCCGCCACCACAGCCGCCAAGGATGAAAACCTTGGCAAACCAAAGACCTGAGGGTCATGGGGGGGCCATTCGGCCCCCTTTTCCATCTTTTGAGTTCTGGAGGGATTCCAAATGTCGCGTGGCCGCCAAGCCAAGTCGCCCGTCGCAATCCCGGCTCTGGGCTGGAAAGACGTGGCGCTGCGTGTCAAGGACGCGATTGCCAAGGACCGGATCGGACTGATGGCGGCGGGCGTGGCGTTCTATGGCTTGCTGGCGCTGTTTCCGGCAATCACCGCCCTGATCGCGATCAGTGGTCTGCTGATCGACCCGGGCCAGATCGCCGGCCAGATTCAAAGCCTGTCCGGTCTGTTGCCGCAGGAAGTCATCGGGATCATTTCGGATCAGGCCAGCGCGGTCGCCGGATCCCGTGACGGCGGACTCAAACTCGCCGCGCTGCTTGGCCTGCTGATCGCGCTTTATTCGGCATCGCGCGGCATGGCGAGCCTGATGGAAGGGATCAACGTCGCCTACGACGAAGATGAAAAGCGCGGTTTCATCAAACGGATGCTGGTAACGCTGGCGCTGACGATCGTGCTGATTGTCGGATTGCTGATCGCCTTCGCGACGATGATCGCGGTGCCGGCCATCATCGCCATCCTGAACCTCGGGCCGATCCTGACCTTTTCGATCAACGCGGCACTTTGGGCCGGATTGGTCGCCCTGACGATGCTCGGGCTGTCGGTCCTTTACCGCTTTGCCCCCTCGCGCAGTTCCCCCGAATGGAAATGGGCCTCGGTGGGGGCGTTTGCCGGCTGTGTCGCGTGGATCATCGCGTCGGTCGGCTTTGCCTTCTATGTCAGCAATTTCGGGTCTTACAACGAAAGTTTCGGCACCCTGGCCGGCGTCGTCGTGCTGTTGATGTGGTTCTGGATATCCGCGTTCATCGTCCTTCTGGGTGCGGAACTGAACGGCGAACTCGAGGCGCAGACACGTGTGGACACGACCGTCGGACCGGACAAGCCGATGGGCCAACGGGGGGCCGTCAAGGCTGACAACCTGGGCGCGGCGGCAGGCGAGTGAAGGCGGACAGAGACCCGCGCGCCCCTGATCTTGCCGACGGCGATCAGCCAGCGCAAACGCCGGCAGCGCGCGGGCTGTTCCCGAACCGGCTGGCCATACCGATCTTCGGCATTTTCATCATCCTGCTGCTGCAGGCACTGGTCTGGGCCAGCAACTTTCTGATCCCGGTGACTGCGGCGTTGCTGGGATATCTGGTGCTCAATCGTCCCAGGCGGTGGCTCGAACGTATCGGCGTGCACCCGGTCCTGTCGGCGAGCGTGTTCACCAGCGTTCTGAGCCTGCTGGTGGCGCTGCTGCTGGTCGAATTGAGCACCCCAGCGGCGCGATTCATCGACGATCTGCCGTCGCTCATCGAACAGATCAAGGACAAGCTTTCGTCGTCGGGCGGCACGCTCGAAGCGATCAACAACGCGGCCGTTGCCGCAGAGGACATCATCGCGGAAACCGATGACGCGACGGTCCAGGTAGAGGTGGTGACCAATACCGGCATCGCGGCGACCTTTTTCAGCATGGCGCCGGCACTGCTCAGCCGCATCCTGTTCACGCTGATCCTGCTGTTTTTCCTTGTCGCCTCGGGCGACTTGTTTCTGACCAAGACGGTTCAAAGCTTTGATCGCTTCGCCGACAAGCGCCGTGCGGTCGAGGTCATTCACGCGATGGAAGACCGCCTTGGCTATTATCTGGGCGGGATCACCATCATCAACCTTGGCCTTGGCATCTGTATCGCGGCGGCCATGGCGCTCTGGGGTCTTCCCGGTGCGCTGGTTCTCGGGTTCATGGCGTTCAGCCTGAACTTCGTCCCGTTTCTGGGGGGGCTGCTGGGTGCCACGATCGCCGCCGCCGTCGCATTCGTCAGCCTGAACGGTGTCTGGCCGGCGGCGGGCGTGTTCGCCACCTACGTTGCGTTGACCTCGATCGAAGGGCAATTCGTCACGCCGCTGGTGATTTCCCGCAGGATGCGGCTGAACACGACCGTGGTGTTTCTCTCGGTCGCCTTCTTTGCCTGGATCTGGTCGGTGATGGGCATGATCGTGGCGCTGCCGATCCTGATCGTCGTCAAGATCGCCTGCGACGAGACGCCATCCCTGAACACGATCGGCCGGTTTCTGGGCGATGTCTCGGAAGAACCCGAGACCGAAACCTGACAGGTCATCATGCCGCCAAACAGGTCGTTGAGTCAAAAAAACTGGCGCCGGAATAACCGGCGCCAGTTTGATTTCGACCAGCGAAATGCTGTCAGCTTCAGCTATCCAGAAGC
>JBBKXP010000170.1:0-6120 GCA_037969545.1 Paracoccaceae bacterium
GCGGTGTCGATCGGGTCCTCGAGCGAACGGAAGAACGCGCCCTTGGCCTCCAGTCGCTCGATTACCTCCAAAAGGTGCGAGAGCGACCGGGCCAGGCGGTCGATCCGCACGACGACCAACGTGTCGCCTTTTTGGGTCCGCTCCAACACGCGCGCAAGCACCGGCCGGGCGCGATTGCCGCCCGAGGCCTGCTCTTCGTGGATCTCTGCGCAGCCCGCGGATTTCAGCGCCTGTGACTGGGGCAGGGGGGTCTGATCCTCGGTAGAGACGCGGGCATAGCCGATCATGGGCATCGAAAAAGGCCATTTGCAGTTTCATATAGCGTCACTAAACGACCGTTTGTAAACCAATGCAAGGGGACGTTCTGTGGCGCAATTCATCAGAAACCCCTTGGTTTCCTCATAGCCAGCGCTGTCACGGGGCTCTCGCAGACTATCGCTCGCGCATGCTATATAATGTGTGCAGGCGTCCCATCAAAAAAACCTTGGGTAAAATGCAAAATTCCCGTATTTTGCGCATATGATCGCTCAAACCCCAATTTTTTGTGATGAGTTAGACGATCCTCTTCCCGATGCGGAGGAGGCCGAACAGGTGTCCGAGGATGACCTGTGGTTCCTGCCCGGCCCAATGGAAGAGGAGCCGGATTTTCTGCCGCCCGGGCCAAGGGCAGAGCCGCGTGAAACCGCAGTCCTTGAGGACTGGCGTCGCGCCGAAGCGGGCAATGCCTCCCGCCTCGCCCGGGTGGCCGGCCGACTCGGCGCGCTGGACGACCGACTGCACCGCGGGCCGGAAGGATGGCGGCACAGACTTGCCCTGATCGAGGCCACAGACCTCAGTTGGTTTGTGGGAGACCGGGTTGGCCCGCATCGGCTGGCCCTCTGGATGTCCATGCACATGTCCGGAGTGCAGGAGGACACCCTAGCACTCGCGCGTGTCGGATGGGCCGTAAGACGATTGACGGGTGGTCCTGGGCCTGAGAAGGATCTGGCCTCGTTCCTTGACCGCCGCGACCCTGAGAACATGGCAGATGAAGCCGAGTCGTTCGCAGATCGCGCGGGTGGGTGGCTCGACCTGATAGTGACTGCGTGCGATCTACATCCGATCACCCGCGCCTGCATGGGATTTCATCTCTGGAGCCTCGCAGGCCTCGAGCAGCAAGGCGACCGGATGGAAGCGGCAGTCACCGCTGCACGGATCTCGGCCAGCGAGGGCAACGGGGCAACATTCGCGCCTCTGGCAATGGGCGGGGCAAGGGGCTTGCGCGCCGGTGGCATGCCTGCCGAGCGACTGGCTCGGTGGCTCGACGGAATGGAAAACGCGATTCTAACTGCAACGCGCCATCTGGACGATATCGAAGTTTGGTCTGCGCGGGCGGAAGCCATAATGACCCCGCTGTCGGGGAAAACACCGCCAGCCCTGCGCCGCGTATTGACCGAATGGCCCCTAGTCTCCGCCCCGATGGCTGAGGACCTAACGGGTGCTAGTCGTGCGGCAGTTCAGCGCAACCTTACTTGGATGGAAGGGCGCAGCCTGATCAGCGAGGTGACTGGGCAGGGACGGTTCCGCATGTGGCGAGTTACGGCCTAGGTCTCCATTGTTCGGGGGGCGACAACTTGCTCCATTAGCGCATTGTTCCATAGGCCGCTAACGCTGAAATGCGCCGTCGCACCTAAAAGCGCACCTTCGATGAGGTTATGATTCACGTAGGCGTAAACGCCTGGCTGCTCAAACGTATACATGGCTGCTACGGGCACTGCCGCCACGGACGAACCATGTTTCCATGCTGGTCAGTGGCGGGTCGGTGAAGGAACTTTCCCAGACGAACGCGCCGTGTCCACCGATGAGGTGCGGACGGCTGTCGCGATTGCACTGATTGTGGATCATCAGGACGGTCTGACCAACCTCTGCGGTAATGGCCCGATTGCCTGTGAGTGCGCCGACAGCACCATTGAAGACCACGTGCGTGGGCGTGAGGGTGCGCATGGCGGCAAGTGAATCTGCATAATCGTCACCGGCATTGCGGTACGTCCGATAGGTCCCATTTTCATCTGTTGGCAAGTAATAGTCCTGCTCACCGATGTATGCGATCTTGTCGTAGGGCAGGGCGTTGCCATCACGGTCTTTCAGACCGTCACGCGGTAACACCATGACAGCACCGTTCATACCGTGGCAGACGTGGTAGGGGATCATCGCGCCACCTGGGGCGCAGTGGTAGGTAAAGCATCCGGCTTTCGTCGCCTTCCATCGCAACACAGTCTCTTCACCAGGATAGATATGGGTCAAGGCACCGCCTCCCAACGCACCCGTCGAGGCGTGAAAGTCGATGTTGTGTTCCAGAACATTCCGCGTGTGGCTTCTGAGCGTAAGTTCAACGTAGTCTCCCTGATGCACGATAATCAGCGGGCCGGGGACCGAGCCGTTGTAGGTCATCGCCCAGATCGACGCGCCGGTATCTTCATCGACCACCATGAGACGTTCATCCACCGTCAACTCAGTCTCGACGATTTTTGGCGCACCCGTTGCGACTTGATCGTGGTCGGGAGCATAGGGTGGCCGCACGAGACGTTGTTTTACGCGCTCGTAACCCGACAGATCGACGGGTTCAGCCTCGGCCATTTGTTGCGCCTGCGCCTGTACGAATGCATTGTCCGGCATGCGCAGAGGCGGTGTCGACAACGGGCGGCGCATCGAAGTGGCTGCGGCAAAGGTGCCGGTTATTGCTGCGGCACCAGCCAATGCAGTCCCGCGCAAAACGTTACGGCGGCTCGTGTTCAGCGTGCCGGCTTTCGTGTCATGTAACAGGTGGTGTTCCATTGATTCAGGTTGAGGACGCACGAGTGCACCGCCTGCGCACTCGCGTGAATAGGCTCAGAGACCTTCAAGTTGCGCCGTGAGGCGCTCTTTTGCTCGGGGTGGCAGGCGTCCTTCGAGGTATCCATCGGGTGGGATATCGTCCTCGCCGACCGCAATCGTCATGACCATCCCCATCGCGAAATGAGGCAGGCATTTGACAGCATAGATGCCTTCAACATCCAACTGGACCTCGATTTCCTCGTTGACCTCACCTTTGAAGGGCTCAGCCCCGTCAGGGATCATGCCGTCGATGATTTCGGCGTTATGCCCCTTGTCGGTTGCGATGAATTTGACTGTGTCACCGGGGGCAATCCGCAAGAAGGCGGGTTCGAACGCCATTGTGTCCGAGTCGCTCCGATTGAGCATCTGCACCTCGTAGGACTCGGCGATAGCACTCCCGGCAAGCAGCGCCCCTGTTGCGAGACCGATGATAATTTGCTTGAGCATTTCGAATTCCTTCCAAGTGTCAGTTTCAAGACAACGATAGGCAGTCGACACAAAGCCACACTGATCTAGAGCAAGCATTCTGAAAATTTTTCAAACTGGACTCGGACCGCAGATGCGAAACCCGGGGCCCTTGCCCTGCGCTGCGAATGCCGACCGGGAGGGCCGGGGATGAAAACCATTAGCGACGCACCTGGTTTTCATATAGACACATGGCCCTTCGCAAATGTGCGAGCCGGCAGACAATGGCTGTACATTTTTCTTTCTAGGTAAAGGCTAAGTGTTGGGGCTACTGACATAAAAAGGGATATTGTAATGCGACTTGACATACACAAATCCGACCCGTCACTGCTCTGTCAGGCCTGCGAAGCGCGCCACAGGGGCATCTGCGGGACGCTGGATCCCAAACAGTTGCAGCAGCTCGGACGCCAGACGGGGCGACGCGAGGTCGAAGCCGGAACCGAACTCGTCGCGGCGGGTGTTCCGACCGACGGATACGCAAACATCCTCAGCGGCATTGTCAAATTGAGCAAGCTGATGTCAGACGGACGTCTGCAGATTGTCGGACCTCAGTTTGCTCCCGATTTCGTGGGACGCCCCTTTTGCTGAAAGCAGCGACGTCAGCGTCGAGGCGGCGAGTACCGTGCGCATTTGCACTTTTCCGCGCAGCGCCCTGGAAGAGACGGTCCGTCAATCGCCGGGCCTGGAACATCGCCTGCACGAACAAGCCTTGTGTGAGTTGGACGACGTGCGTGAGTGGATGATAAACCTCGGTCAAAAGTCAGCGGCGGAGAAGGTCGCAACGTTCCTGTTCCTCCTGTCCCGCCAAGTCGACCCTCTGGTGGAAGGCTATTCGGATCATCTGGAAATTCCGCTCAAGCGATCGGACATCGCGGACTTTCTGGGACTTACGATTGAAACATACAGCCGACATCTGACGCAATTGCGCAAGGCAGGAAGTCTGACGATTCAGAAGAACCGGTTGGTGACTGTGGATTACTCCTATGCCTGACCGGGCGGTGCCGGACG
The DNA here is from genome assembly GCA_037969545.1 of Paracoccaceae bacterium. Lineage (GTDB taxonomy): Bacteria > Pseudomonadota > Alphaproteobacteria > Rhodobacterales > Rhodobacteraceae > JBBKXP01. The sequence continues at coordinate 4,327 of JBBKXP010000170.1, forward strand.
GACTGGCAGCTTACTGCAATAATCCCTGAGAACCCTGATCCATATCAGTCGGTGCCCCGGCCCTTCGTGTAAAATTTGGGGTTGAATGAAAAGTAATCACGAATTGACGGGGTGTCAGGTATCGAAACACATCCGCGAACATGCAGCGACGAGGGTTTCCAATCGTCTTCGAGTGCGTGGAGGAAGGCCGAGGCTCGTGCCAGCGTGCGAATGCTGGCCGATGGTCAGGCGCAGTGTGTCCTGTCGATCCCGGACCTGCGTTGTGGGGGGTGCGTCGCCACGATCGAGCGCGCCCTGAATTCACGTCCTGATGTTGTATCTGCCAGGGTAAACCTGACCCTGAAGCAGGCGGTTGTGACCTTCGCCGATGCAGACATAGACACTAGTTCCGTCATCTCTACGCTCTGCCTGCTTGGATATGCGGCAGGTCATATCGACCAGGATCAATCGGACGAAGACGATACCGACAAGATGGGCCGCGGCCTGTTGCGCGCGATCGCCGTGGCCGGGTTCGGGGCCACCAACATCATGATATTGTCAGTCGCCGTCTGGTCAGGTGCGGCAGCTGAGACGCGAGACACGTTTCACCTGATCTCTGCACTGATCGCCATCCCTGTCGTGGCCTATGCCGGTCAGCCGTTCTTTCGGTCAGCGTTGCAGGCCTTGCGGGTGGGGCGGCTCAACATGGATGTGCCGATCGCTGTTGCTGTCGTGTTGGCGTTGGCGTTGAGCCTGGTCGAGACGATGCGCGGTGGGGAGCAGGCCTTTTTCGACGCCGCCGTAACCTTGCTCTTCTTTCTTCTTTCGGGCCGCTACCTCGATCACCTGATGCGGGAACGTGCAAGGAGTGCGGTATCCGGTCTAGCGAGGTTGTCGCCGCGCGGTGCGATGTTGCGCCAATCCGATGGCACGCTGACCTATGTGCCGCTGAGCGCCATTGCCCCCGGTGCGATAATAGCCATCGGCCTGGATGAGCGTGTACCGGTCGATGTGCGGATCATCTCGGGCAGCACCGATCTGGACCGGTCCCTCGTGACGGGCGAAGCAATGCCGGTGCCGGCTGGCTTTGGTGACACGTTGGAGGCCGGAACGCTGAACCTAACCGGTGCCATCGAGGCAGAAGTCCTGCGGTCCGCAGACGAGTCATTCCTCGCGCAGATGATGCGCATGCAGTCAGAGGCCGAGACCGGTCATGGCACCTACGTGCGCATCGCCGACCGCGCCGCGCGGCTTTACGCGCCGATTGTACATCTGTTGGCACTGGCGACATTTGTCGTATGGGTCCTTGCCACAGGCGACTGGCACACGTCGGTCTTTGTCGCGATCAGCGTTCTGATCATCACATGCCCATGTGCGCTGGGGCTGGCTGTGCCGGTCGCGCATGTCGTGGCCTCCGGACGCCTGATGCGCATGGGGATCCTGATGAAAGATGGATCCGCGCTGGAGCGGCTGGCGGATATCGACCGCGTGGTCTTTGACAAGACGGGCACGCTGACCATGGGCACAGCAGCGGTAGGTTTTGGCCCCGATGATCCTGCCCTCCGAACCGCGGCTAAGGCTTTGGCTTTGAAGTCGGTCCATCCTGCCGCCCGTGCGATCGCGATGAGTATCGCTGAATTGCCGTGCCAACTGGATGATGCAACCGAAGTACCGGGGTACGGCATCGCAGGTTGCGTTGGCGGACGTGCCGTGCGGCTGGGCCGTGCGGACTGGGTCGCGGACATCACTGTGCAAGCTAAAGGTCGCGCGAGCCCTGTCTTCGCCTTTGCGGATGGACCTGTGATGTCGTTCGAC
>JBBKXP010000171.1:0-2903 GCA_037969545.1 Paracoccaceae bacterium
GATGTGTGGATTTGCACGGCAATGCTGTTGCCTTGGCGCCGATGAGGGAGAAGCACGCGGACATTCATCAGCAACCGTGAGCCTAAATCCACAACAACAAGACGGTTGCACACAACGCGGGGTCCATTTAGGCGACTGCACGATGATGCGAAAGCCTGCACGGGCGCGCCCTGGATCAAAAAATTCTGAGTTTGCAAGGTATCAGAATTGGCTCATTTAGGCTTGTAGGTTTGCCGATCAATTCGAATGCTTTGATGAGCATGCTGGTGACATCCTGCTCGACCATTCCGACATTGCCAGGGAGGAACGATCCGAAGGGATCCCAGTCAAAGCAACCGTATCGAACCTGGTCGGCACCACTTGCAAGCTCGCTGTGCCATTTTACGACACCTTCAAGCGAGATCGTCGAATTGACAAACAGTCCAGTGGGGCCATCGGGCTTGAAGGCTGCCAGCGCGTTCGCCGATTTCTGAGCAGAGTAGCCGGTTGCCATCACGTATGTGTCAGGAACGGAAATCGTCCGTTCACGCTGTGCGTCCAGGAAACCTTCCAGCCGCGCGGCTGTATTGTGATCCGTTAACCGCCCCCCGACAAATCTCAAAGGCCCGCTCCACCCAAGATCTCTTTCGCAACGATCAAGAATCAGATCTGTCAGATCTCGTGCTGCGGAATAGTTGTCAGAGATGACCGATGGCGCAGTTTTTCCGGGAAGATCCAGGTTGATGGACTGAACGCCGGATGCGTCGCAGAAGGCTGAAATGCGATCCGGATCGGTTGCCCCAGTTGAGATCAGACATTCGGCTTGATAGGAAATCAGTTCCTTTGCGGCCTCGAACTCCAGATCCGGGTCACGCTGCGTGCAGGTAACAACCGGAAAGAGCCCCCTAGCCCGCGCCATCGCTTCAAATTGCTCCGCTATGTCGCCAAAGTATCGGTTGGCGTATTTCGGGACGATCATACCGACGATGTCGGAACGCTCGCGTCGAAGAAGGCTGGCCTGCACGTTGACAGCGTACCCTTGCTCTTCTGCGAGCCGCATAACCCGATCAGCCAGTTTCTTGCTGATTCGTCGCTTCTCCCACGTTCCGTTGAGAACGGAACTCACTGCACTCGGGGAGGCATCCGCAAGCTTGGCGAGGTCGTAGATCGTTGTTCTCTTGGTTTCATTCTCCATATTTTTCGTCGCCGCCTCAGACCATTCCGCCTACAACAATTGAACTACCTTGACACTGAACAATCGATGGAGCAACCTTGCTCAATCGATTGTGCAAGTAATGCCATCGGTGCGCATACCTTGTGATGCGTTGGGGGGATGCAGTCTTGTTTCGGAGCAGCCTGACGCGATGGCCGCTTCACGGTCCGGCGTTTTCTTCCCAAGTTTCACTCTCCGCATAAGCGGGCGCTAATTTGGTTTGGAGGAGCAAACAAATGACCAAGACCACATCCCTCGCAGCGGCCTCGACGCTGGTCGCTGCCCTGTTCGCCACGGCTGCCACCGCAGAGACCGTGGCATTCCTGATGCCGGATCAGGCATCCACCCGGTATGAAGAGCACGATTGGCCCGGATTTGAGGCGGCGATGGGCGAACTTTGCCCTGACTGCACGCTCATCTACCAGAACGGAAATGCGGACGTCGCCTTGCAACAGCAGCAATTCAACTCCGTCATCGCACAAGGTGCGACCGTCGTCGTCCTTGATCCGGTGGATTCGGCTGCAGCGGCCGGACTGGTCGAAATCGCCCATTCGCAAGGTGTGAAGGTTATTGCCTATGACAGACCGATCCCGGATTCGCCTGCGGATTTCTATGTCTCGTTCGACAATGAAGGTATCGGCTACGCCATCGCGCAGTCGCTGGTCGAGCATCTGCAGGCCGAGGGTGTCCCCGACGGTGCCGGCGTCCTGCAGATAAACGGCTCGCCCACCGACGCGGCCGCCGGCCTCATCCGGGACGGCATCGATCGTGCCCTGGATGCGTCGCCCTATGTGACATTGTCCGAGTTCGACACACCTGACTGGGCTCCGCCCAAAGCGCAGGAATGGGCCGCTGGTCAGATCACGCGCTTCGGGGATGATATCAAGGGAATCGTCGCTGCCAATGACGGCACCGGCGGTGGCGCGATCGCAGCACTCAAAGCCGCTGGCGCGGACCCGCTTCCGCCTGTCACGGGCAACGACGCCACGATCGCGGCCCTGCAGCTGATCATCGCCGGTGACCAGTACAACACGATCTCCAAACCTTCCGAAATCGTGGCTGCTGCGGCTGCCGAAGTTGCCGTCATGCTCATCAACGGTGAGACCCCCACGGCCACCACGACCCTTTACAATACGCCGTCCCAGCTTTTTGTGCCGGCTGTCGTGACCCAGGAGAACGTCAAGGCTGAGATCTTCGATGCGGGCATCCAATCGGCGAGCGATGTCTGCACGGCGGAATACGCGGACGCTTGTGCGGCACTCGGCATCGAATAATCGAGATTGACGGCGCGGCACCGAATTTTTTTGGTGCCGCGCAATATATCCATGGGAGGAGAAAGTCATGGCGCACGAGACTTCTGGACCAAGCAAGGGAGAACTCATCCTTCGGCTGCGGGGGGTTGGAAAACAATTTGGTGCCGTAACTGCCTTGGAAGACATCGAACTCGACGTCCATGCAGGCGAGGTCGTGGCACTCGTCGGTGACAACGGAGCGGGCAAATCGACGCTTGTGAAGGTTTTGGCGGGGGTGCATCAACCAACATCCGGCACCATCGAGTACCTCGGTAAGCAGGTGTCGCTGGACACGCCGGCCAAGGCCCTCGAGATGGGGATTGCGACGGTCTTTCAGGATCTGGCGCTGTGTGAAAATCTCGATGTTGTCGCCAACCTCTTTCTCGGTCACGAGATTTCACCGTGGCGCCTGGATGAAG
>JBBKXP010000172.1:0-5272 GCA_037969545.1 Paracoccaceae bacterium
ATCTCGGATTCCGTATAACGCTGGGTATTGATCCCGACCCGTTCGTTGCCTTCGGTAAAAATCCCACGCGGTTCGCCGAAATAGACACCCGAGGTCAACTCGCGCACGATCATGATGTCGAGACCGGTGACAATCTCTTTCTTCAACGACGAAAAATCGGCCAGCGCGTCAAAGCACTGGGCCGGGCGCAGGTTGGAAAACAGATCCATTTCCTTGCGCAGGCGCAGCAAACCGCGTTCGGGTTTCACGCTGAAATCAAGGTTATCGTATTTCGGCCCGCCGACAGCCCCCAGCAGAACCGCATCCGCAGCCTGCGCCCGCGCCATCGTGTCGTCGTGCAGTGGAACACCGTGTTTGTCATAGGCGGCACCACCGACCAGATCTTCGGACACGTCGATATGGACACCGCGTTTGTCCCCGAACCAGCCGATGACCTTTTTCACCTCGGTCATGACTTCGGGGCCGATGCCGTCGCCGGCGAGGATCAGAAGGGTGGGGTTGGGCATGGCTGCGGTCCTTGGCGTGAAATTGGGTTGGCGTCGGGTAACTTGTTGCGCGGCGGGGATCAAGTGACCAGCGGGCGGAGTCCCTCGGCCAGCATGTCCCAGACCCGACGGATGCGCGGGCTTTGCCGCATCGCCTGATGCGCGGTCAGCCAGACCGGCAGCGGCGGCAACGGAAAGCCAAGGTCGATTTCGGCGAGACCGGGATCGGCACGCCCGATGCTGGTCTGGGCAAAACCGATGCCGCAACCGGCCCGGACCAGCTCCCAATAAACCACGTTGTCGTCGCAGCGGGTCTTGAACCAGTCGCGGGTTACGGCCATGCCGCCGGTGCGGAATCCGTCGACGATTGTCGGGTCTTGGTCGAAACCGACGAAATCATGCTGCAGCACGGTGTCGGCGGTCGGTACGCCGCGCCGTTGCAGGTAACTATGCGCCGCAAAGGCCGACAGGCCGATCTCGCCGATGTGCTGGGTCACGAGGTCAAGCTGGGTCGGGCGGAACATCCGGATCGCGATGTCGGCCTCGCGGAACAGCAGGTTTGTGGCGTTATTGGTCGGGGTGATGTCGATGGCGATGCGTGGTTCGGCAACCCTGATCCGGGCGATGATCGCGGGCAGGTGGTAGACCGACAGGGCGACGCTGGCGGTGATCCGCACCGCGCCTTCAAGGCGGGCCGATTGTCCGGCGGCCGTCAGGGTGATCTGGTTGACAGCATCGCGCATCGCTCGCGCTGGCGCGACAAGGCTGGCCCCGGTTTCGGTCAGATCGAATCCGCGTGGGCGGCGGTGAAACAGGTCGGCCCCAAGCTGTGCTTCGATCGTCCCGATCTGTCGTCCCAGGGTCGGCTGGCTCGCCCCCAATATTCGCGCTGCGGCCGACAGGCTGCCGGTTTCAGCGACCGCCAAGAACGCCTGCACAAGCGACCAGTCGAGATCTGACATTGGCTTATCCATGCGTTGATGAATACACGATATGCAGAATCAGGCAATTTCGATTTGCTTATGAATGGCACATAGTCTGGATGTCTGAACCCGAAAGGAGGCCGGAAATGACCCGAACTGTTCTGATCCTTGGTGCCAACGGCAAGATCGGCACCCACGCCGCTGCCGCGTTCTGGAACGCCGGTTGGACGGTGCGCCGTTATGACCGCAGCGCCGAAATGACCGCCGCCGCGATGGGGGCCGATGTCATCGTCAACGGCCTGAACCCGCCAGCTTACCACAACTGGGCGGTCCTGATTCCGCAGATCACCGCGCAGGTGATCGCGGCGGCCAAGGCCAACGGCGCGACCGTGATCCTGCCCGGCAACGTCTATAACTACGGCACCCAGGCGGGGCCGTGGTCGGACGCCACGCCGCAGATCGCCAGCACGCGCAAGGGGCAGATCAGGGTTGACATGGAAACCGCTTATCGCGCCGCAGGTATCCGCACGATCCTGCTGCGCGCCGGGAATTTCATTGACCCCGATCACAACGGCGACGTCATGACCGCCTTTCTGATGCGCGAGATCGCCAAGGGCAAACTGGCGCGGGGCGGGCGGGTCGACGCGATACAGCCGTTCTGCTATCTGCCCGACTGGGCGCAGGCGGCAGTGCTGCTTGCCGAAAGGCGCGGCCAGTTGGCGACATTCGAAGACGTGCCGTTCCCCGGCCATGTGTTCAGCGCCAACGACCATCTGGCGATGCTGCGCCGTGAAACCGGGCGCGACGTCCGCCTTGCCGCGTTTCCCTGGTGGCTGATGCGTGTCGCCGCACCGTTCTGGGAAATGGCGCGGGAATTGCGCGAACTGCGCTATCTGTGGGACATGGATCATACGCTGGACGGTGCGAAACTGGCGCGGCTGTTGCCGGACTTTCGCCCTACCGACATCCGCACTGTCATGCTCGCCGGGCTACCGGACGACATCCACCCAGACAAGGCGATGCGGGCCGGCGGCCTGCCCGTCGCTGCCGAGTAGGGCGGCGTCGGGGTCATCGGGCCCCGGCCAGAATACCCCCGCGCCGATGACCCGCCAATCGATCGAGGGCAACACATAGGACACCCGCAGATTGCCGGGCCTCCCATCCGGCCAGTCAGCCGTGTCCAGCGCCGGGTCACCCTGCTGGTCCGGGTCGGCCGCCGCGATGCCACCCGTGCTGGCGGGCACCGGGTCTTGCAGGCGCGGATCGGCCAGAAACCCCGTCATCGCATCGCGTAGTCCGTCGCCGTCGGCGGGGTCAAGGTTGGTATTGCCGGCAAATACAAACGACGCAGGCGCCGGGCCAAACCTACCGTCAAGGTAAAGCGTCCAAAACCGCAGTTCGTCGCGATTGCGCAACCCGTTCATGTCTTCCGGGCCGTCGAACACCGGGGGTGACGATGACGATACCACCAGGGTGAACGGCGGATCTGTCAGGACTGGGATCGCCCAGTGCGCGACGGACGACAGGCGCAGCATCGCCTGTACGTCGGCCGACGGAAACGGCGCGCCGTCGCGCACCGGCAATGTCGCCCCCGGCAGTTCGCGCCACAAAAGGCCGGAAAAGTCCTGCGCGCCGCCCGTGTCCACCGGCAGTTTCGACAGGATCAGCAGCCCGCCGTCGCCAGTGAAAAGTCCATACCCCATCGCATCGCGCGCCTCGCCCAGACGCCCGTTACCGTCCAGATCAAGGCCCGTTGCCATGCCGCTGTTTGGGGGCAGGGCGAAACGGTAGGGGTAAAGTTGCCCCGCCGCACCCAGCAGATCGGCAAGGGCACTGGCGGCGGCGCCGGTCAGGTCATAGTCATGATCGGTCAGCACAAGGATATCGGGCGCGGTCCGGGCAACGATCGCCACCACCGCCGCAATCTGCGGATCGTCACCCGCCAGGTAGTCGCGCAACAGCAATCCCGGCCCTTCGCGGCTGAGTGGAGCGGCAAATGTTGCGATGCGGAGTGTCTCGGCAAAGGCGGGGTCAACAAGGCAAGCGGCGATCAGGATGGCGATCAGGCAGGCCGAAAGTTTTCCTTGTGTGCGGTGGCACTCGCGCGCTTGCGCTGTTCGGTAATCATCGTTGCAACGCGGCCCATCGCGATGCCGCGCATCAACAGGGATGAAGGAAGGAACGCCCATGCAGTCATCGTCCAGATCAAGGTATGTGGATTCGTCAGACTGACGGGATCGAACATGTCGGACGCCAGTTTGACAAAGGCCGGGATCACGAATGGGAGCAGAAACCCTAAGATAAGGTTAACGGAGGCGTCCCGGTTCAGCCGGTCAACAACGTCGCCCCCGGCGGTAGGGTCAAAGGTGGGCAGGTTTGTCCAGACATTGAAGCCGCCTTCGCGGGACGGCCAGCCGCGCATCCGCAGGGTCAGCACGAACACCGCAAGCGAAACGATCGAAACCAGATAAGATAATCCTGCAGCAGTGCGGACGCTTTCGATCAGTTTCGCGCTGGCGATATCCGGCATCATCAACACCACAAGACGAACCGGTGAATAAGGAAAATCAATGGACCGACCCAGTTCCGCGCCGATCGCGTGAAAGAACATGGTCAGCGTCGTCGGCACGGTTTCACCGCGTGCAATGATGGACAACGCGAATACGGTGGCGAACAGGGCGGCAAAGCGGACTCGGTTGAATGGCGGCGCATCGCGGAATTCCACCAGACTGGGATAGGTGCTGTTGTATTCGGCAAACGTGAAAGCCGCCGCAAACATCGCCATCAACGCGACAATCGTCGTGGTGTCGTTGTTGGTTCCCGGCAAGAGGATTGACGGTGTCGCAATCAGCAACACGACGCCGAACGCGCGCAACAACGCACCTGCCATGCGAGATATCAATGCTCTTTCACCCTTCGTCCGGTCTGGCGCGATACGATGCCGCGCCATTGTCCCAGTCCGACCCGCCACAATTGTGGCGATCTGCCTCATATTTGCCATAATCTTGCCCACTTTCGTACACCCCCGCAAGGATCCGTTAAGCGTAGTGAAATTTCTGGGGCGGTTTTGCGGCAGAACTGGTGCGCGATTGCAACCATTTTAAAGCAAGCATGTGGCGGTCCAGACGGATCAACCATATGTTGTGGAGTTCGGGATTTTCGCAACTAAAGGGCAAGGAACTTATCCCCCGAACCTGAACTCGGGTCCGGGGTGTTGTCATCTCACGTTGTTCTGCTGTCGGTTCAGACCCAGGGCCGGTCGACCGTTGCGCGGGATTCGAATGCGTCGATCGACGCCGCCTTTTCCAGTGTCAGGCCGATATCGTCCAAACCGTTCAGCAGGCAATGCTTCTTGTGTGCGTCGACCTCGAAATGGAACACCTCGCCGTCCGCCGCGGTGACCGTCTGTGCGCTCAGATCGATTTCGATCCGGGCGTTGGCACCTCTTTCGGCGTCCTTCATCAGCACGTCGATGGCCTCTTGTGGCAAGACCACGGGCAGGATGCCGTTCTTGAAACAGTTGTTGTAAAAGATGTCGGCGAACGCGGTCGAGATCACGCAGCGGATGCCGAAATCGAGCAGCGCCCAAGGCGCGTGTTCTCGGCTGGAGCCACAGCCAAAATTGTCGCCTGCCACGAGGATTTGCGCATCGCGGTAGGCGGGCTTGTTCAACACGAAACCGGGGATTTCCGCGCCGTCCTGGGTAAAGCGCATTTCATCGAACAGGTTCTTGCCAAGGCCAGTGCGGGCGATGGTTTTCAGGAACTGCTTGGGGATGATCATATCGGTGTCGATGTTGACGAGCGGCATGGGGGCGGCGATTCCGGTGAGCGTGGTAAATTTTTCCATAACGGTATCCTGTGG
>JBBKXP010000173.1:0-3997 GCA_037969545.1 Paracoccaceae bacterium
GCATGGCGCGTCGCCTGCGACGGCGGCGACGGTGCGTTGGGTCATCCCCGCGTTTGGCTGTCGATCCCGCATGATACCGGCTGGGTCGAATGCGGCTATTGCGACTGCCGTTATGTCCACGAAAGCCTGCAGACCAAGGCGGTCTGATCGCGACATCGTCTGCGAAAAGGATACCCCGATGACCACTTTCGGCAAGGGCTGCCACCTGCACCTGATTGACGGATCGGCCTTCATCTTTCGCGCCTACCACGCCCTGCCGCCGCTGACGCGCAAATCAGATGGCTTGCCGGTTGGTGCGGTTGCCGGGTTCGTGAACATGCTGCAACGCTATGTCGACGGTAACACCGGGTCGGACGCTGCGACCCATGTCGCTGTGATCTTTGACTTTTCCGGAAAATCGTTTCGCAACGACCTCTATGACCTCTACAAGGCAAACCGCCCACCCGCGCCCGAAGACCTGATCCCGCAGTTCCCGCTGACCCGCACCGCGACCGAAGCCTTCAACATTGCCTGCAAGGAAATCGAAGGATTCGAGGCGGACGACATCATCGCGACCCTGTCCTGTCAGGCCCGCGACGCAGGGGGGCGCGTGACGATCGTATCGTCCGACAAGGACCTGATGCAGTTGATCGGCGACGGCGTCGAAATGCACGACCCGATGAAGAACAAGCGGATCGACCGCGACGGCGTGATCGAAAAATTCGGTGTCGGACCGGAACGGGTTGTGGACGTGCAGGCGCTGGCCGGAGATTCGGTTGACAACGTCCCCGGTGCCCCGGGTATCGGGATCAAGACCGCCGCCCTGCTGATCAACGAATTCGGCGATCTGGATCAGTTGCTGGCCCGCGCCACCGAAATCCCGCAACCCAAGCGACGCGAGTCGCTGATCGACAACGAGGCGCAAATCAGGTTGTCCAAACTTTTGGTGCAGCTGGATTACGACATGGCGCTGCCGTTCGGCCTTGACGACCTCGAGGTGCGCGATCCCGACCCGGCCCGGCTGTTCGAATTCCTTGCCCTGATGGAATTTCGCACGACCGCCAAACGGCTGGCCGAAAAGCTGGGCATGGAAGCCCCCGCCATCGTCGACACCACGCCCGAAGGCGCCGCGCCTGTTGAACCCGCCAAGGCAGTGCCGTTCGACGCCGGTGCCTACGAACAGGTCAGCGACGCCGCTGCATTGCAGGTCTGGATCGACCGGATCTTCGAACGCGGCTATGTCGCCGTTGATACCGAAACCACAAGTCTGGACGAAATGCGCGCCGATCTTGTCGGCATCTCACTGGCTGTTGAACCGGGGCAGGCCTGTTATATCCCTCTGATCCACAAGGCCGCCACCGCCGATGACCTGTTCGGGTCCGACGATCTGGCCGATGGCCAGATGCCGCTGGCGCAGGCACTGGAAATGCTGAAACCCGTTCTGGAAGACGACAGCATCCTGAAAATCGGCCAAAACATGAAATACGACGCAAAGATTTTCGCGCTGCTGGACATCACCGTCGCCCCGATCGACGACACCATGCTGATGTCCTATGCGATGAACGCCGGACTGCATAATCACGGCATGGATACGCTGTCGGAACGCTATCTCGGCCACAATCCGATCCCGATCAAACCGCTTCTGGGCTCCGGCAAATCGGCGGTAACATTCGACCGCGTGCCGCTGGCCGATGCGGTGAGATACGCCGCCGAGGATGCCGACATTACCCTGCGCCTCTGGCAGACCTTCAAACCGCAACTGCACCGCGCCCGCGTCACGACCGTTTACGAAACGCTGGAACGGCCCCTTGTGCCGGTTCTGGCGCAGATGGAGATGCACGGGATCAAGGTTGACCGCGATACGCTGTCGCGCATGTCCAACGCATTCGCGCAGAAAATGGCGGGGCTCGAGGCCGAGTTGCACGATCTGGCGGGCCGTCCGTTCAACGTCAATTCTCCGGCACAAGTCGGCGAGATATTGTTTGACCAGATGTCGCTGCCGGGCGGCACCCGGACCAAAGGCGGCCAATGGTCCACTCCCGCGGACGTGCTTGAAGACCTTGCCACCGAGCACGATTTTCCGGCCCGTGTGCTGGATTATCGCCAGCTTCAGAAACTGAAATCCACCTATACCGACGCCCTGCAGGAACATATCAACCCCGACACCGGCCGGGTGCATACGTCGTATTCCATCGCCGGGGCGAACACCGGGCGGCTCGCCTCGACCGATCCGAACCTGCAGAATATCCCCGTCCGCACCGAAGAAGGCCGCCGCATCCGCGAGGCTTTCGTTGCCGAACCGGGGAAAGTGCTGGTGTCGCTCGACTATTCCCAGATCGAACTGCGCATCCTTGCTCATATCGCCAGGATCGACGCCCTGAAACAGGCGTTCCGCGACGGATTGGACATTCACGCGATGACCGCATCCGAGATGTTCAACGTGCCGTTGGACCAGATGACGCCGGACATCCGGCGTCAGGCAAAGGCGATCAATTTCGGGGTGATCTACGGGATCAGCGGTTTCGGGTTGGCACGAAATCTGCGGATCCCCCGCGCCGATGCCCAAGGGTTCATCGACCGATACTTTGAACGCTTTCCCGGTATCCGCGCCTACATGGACGACACCGTCGCATTTGCCAAGGAGCACGGGTTCGTCCAGACCCTGTTCGGGCGCAAAATCAACACGCCCGATATCAACGCCAAGGGACCGGGGGCGGGCTTTGCCAAACGCGCCGCGATCAACGCGCCGATCCAGGGAACGGCCGCCGACGTGATCCGCCGGGCGATGATCCGGATGCCCGCCGCCATCGCCGGGATGCCCGCCAGGATGCTGTTGCAAGTCCACGACGAACTGCTGTTCGAGGTGGACGAGGGCGCGGTGGACCAACTGATCAACGCGGCGCGGGACGTGATGGAAAACGCAAGCGACCCCGCGGTGAAACTTGACGTGAAACTGTCGGTGGAAGCCGGCCAGGGTGCGAACTGGGCGGCGGCGCATTGAGGCGGCGCCCGCAACCTGTCAATAAACCGAACATCGACGAGCTGCGCCGCCCGGCCACGTCTCCGTTTTGCAAACGAAAAGGTTCAATTTGACTGTCAGGCCGCCCATCTGCAGCGCATCGGCCAAAAGAAAGTGGAATCGGCGGGATGAAATCATTCAAGGCAATTCTGGCGCTGGCCGTTCTGGGTTCCATCAGCGCGGGCCTGTACTTCTATTGGGAACACGGCCGGGTCTATCCGAGCACCGAAGATGCCTTTGTCAGCGCCAACATCATCACCGTCGCCGCCGAGGTGCCAGGCCGGGTGGTGGCCGTGAATGTCGCCGAAAACCAGACGGTCAAGGCAGGTGACATCCTGTTCGCACTCGACCCGCGTAATTTTCAGGATACGGTCGATTCAGCCCAGGCGCAGGTCCAGACCGCCTCCGAGGCGGCGGGGTCTTACGCGGCGCAGGTCGGGGCCGCGTCGTCGGCCGTGGACAGTGCCCGCTCGGCCCTCGATGTCGCGCAAAGTCAGCTTGAACGGACCCAATCCCTGTTCGATCAAGGCGACGTAGCACGCGCGACGCTCGATCAGGCCCAATCGGCTGAGATTCAGGCGCAAGCCGCCGTCAACAACGCCACCGCGCAACTTTCGGCGGCTCGCGCCGCAATGGACGCCAATCGACAGGATCTCAGCATGGCGCAGGCGGCGCTGAACACCGCGCAAAGCAACCTGGACCGCGTCACCGTGACCGCCCCCGCAGACGTGATCATCGCCAACCTTACCTTGCGCGAGGGCACCATCGTCGCCGCCTATGCGCCCCTTTTCGCGCTGGTCGAAACGTCCGAGTGGTGGATCGATGCGAACTTCAAGGAAACCGACCTGCCGCGCATCCGCGCTGGCCAACCCGCCACAATCGAGATCGACATGCTGCCGGGTGCAGTCATCGCCGGCCGCGTCGACTCCATCGGGCCGGGGTCCGGCGCGACCTTCGCCCTGCTGCCTGCCGAGAACGCCAGCGGCAACTGGGTCAAGG
>JBBKXP010000174.1:0-6081 GCA_037969545.1 Paracoccaceae bacterium
CCCAGGACCCGATCGCTCCAGCGGGCCAGTGCATTCGACCCACGCCCGGTGCCGACCCCCGGCAGATAGACGACAATCTGTTTGGTTCCGTCGGCTGCCGTCTGATGCACGGCTTGCGCCAGACGCACGACATTGGTTGGATGCGGCGCATCTGGCCGGTTCCAGGTTCCGTCACAAAAGACTGCTATGCGTTTCATGCCACGAAGCCTGAAGTCAAAACTGCGCCGCATCAAGTCAGCAAAACCCGACCTCTGCCGCCAGGAATTGAACCATTCGCCAACCGGGCGCGTATATACGACATGAAACACATACTTGCCTGGCTGACGCTGATTTTCACCGCCACTTTCGTGGTATCCCCCGCCTTCACCAACCCATTCTCGGGGTTCCGGGCCGACCAACTTCCGATCCCGCAGGTCGACCCGCCGATCCAGCCCGCCGGTTACGCCTTTTCGATCTGGGGCTTGATTTACGGCTGGCTACTGGTATCGGCCCTTTTCGGAATCTGGAACCGGCGCGACGCTGCCGCATGGGATACCGTGCGCGTCCCATTGGTAATTTCACTGGCGCTTGGCACGCCGTGGCTGGCGGTGGCCAATGCAAACGCAATCTGGGCAACGTTGCTGATCTTTCTGATGGCAATCGCGGCAATTGTCGCCGTCCTGCGCACCCCGCGCACCGATCGTTGGTGGCTTCAGGCGCCAGTTGCGCTTTATGCCGGATGGCTGACCGCGGCATCATTCGTGTCGCTGGGCAGCACCGCGGCCGGGTATGGTATCGCTTTCGGGCAGATCGGCTGGGCCTATGCCGGGATCATCGGTGCACTTGTCGTGGCTCTGGCAGTTTTGAACCGCCGCCCCGACACCCCCGGCTATGCGATCAGCGTTATCTGGGCACTGATCGGCATCATCGTCACAAACCAGTTCGCCGAGATCGGCGTCAGCCTGCTGGCCGCCTTTGGCGCGATGCTGATCGCCGCCGTCGCGATCATTGGCGACCGTCGTGCCTGAGTTGCTTTGTGTCTCGTGGCCACCTGAAATTTTCGGTTGTCAATCGGAACAGCCGCAATGTAGTTGATCACAATGATAGGTCGTCCACTGATACCCCTGCTTGGCTCACTCATCCGTCGCCCAGGGGTTCACGCCGAGTTGAAAGAGTTTGGCTACCTGACCTATAGCAAGACCGAGCTTTATGAAGAGTTGCTCAGGGATGGCAGATACATCTTTACCCAGCAAAAAACCGGGACAAATTACCTGTGCAACGTTTTGGCGTTCTACAACAGCCAACTTGTTGGCAACCCGTCTTTCGATTTCAACGAGATATACAAGTTCGGCATTGTCAGGGGCGTGCAGCGACAGGCCAAGAAACTGCGGTTTGCTCTCGATTTCGCGGCCCAGAATGGTCACGTCTATTTTCAAAGCCACGATTTTTACGACGTTCCGACCAAGCACGTGATTGTCACATCTCGCAATGTGCTGGACTTCGCTGTCTCGTCTTACCACTTCCACTATGTCAATTTTTCCCAATCCCTTCGGACCAAAAAAGTCGATGAAGTTCTTGGACTGATGGTTTCGAAATACATTCAAAGGCATCAACAGCAGAGACAAGCCGTGCGGAATGCCCAAACGGCGACATTGGTGAACTATGACGACTTGAAGCGTGCGCCAGACCAAACGTTCTCAAGAGTGGTCGACGAGATCTATGGAAACGTAGATCCGCACTATCTTGCGACCGCAATCGAGGCTGCCAGCGTGGAAAGCATCAAGAAATATGAGACAAAGCAGCCAGTTCATCAAATGGCCGCGGCGGCCGGTAAGTTCAGGGATAAATCATTGATCCGATCGGGAAGGATCGGCGAAGGCAGTAATTTCTTCAGCGATCGACAGAAACAATCGATTATTGGCGCACTGAAAAAAGCGCGAATTGATCCTGAAAATCCCTATTGCTCAGGTTGGCTGGGACACTGACTGACTCGGGCAACCTGCCAAGATTGTCAGGCTTGGTTACCCTCGGTGATCGGGTCATTCTAAGCACGCAACAGCAACCATAGCCCCGGTCTCGCGTCTAACGATCCCGCGGCGGCTTGCCCAGATGTTTGCTCAGCTTGCTGGGCTGTGCCTTGGTGCGGTTCTGGAACGGGTTCTTGTCCGACTGATCGCGCAAGTACAACCTGATCGGCGTACCGGGCATGTCAAAGTCAGCCCGCAAGCCGTTGATAAGATAGCGTGAATAGCTTTCCGGCACATTTTCCGGGTTCGATGTCATGACCACGAACGCCGGTGGCCGGGTCTTGACCTGCGTCGCATACCGCATCTTAATGCGGCGTCCCCCCGGTGCGGGCGGTGGGTGCTGTTCCAGCATGCCGGTCAGCCAGCGGTTCAGTTGCGCGGTCGTCACCCGCCGGTTCCAGACGCCATATGCCTTCATGATGGCCTGCTGCAATCGGTCCAACCCTTTGCCCGTCTTGGCCGAAACAGTGACCAGAGGCGCCCCGCGCAACTGCGGCAATAGTCGCTCGAACGCCTCGCGCAGCGCCTTCAGCTTGTCCTGTTTGTCATCTTCGGCATCCCATTTATTGACCGCGACAACGACCGCCCGCCCCTCGCGTTCTGCCAGATCCGCAATCCGCAAATCTTGCTGCTCAAACGGAATTTCGGCATCAAGCAGCACGACGACAACCTCGGCAAATTTGACCGCCCGCAACCCATCCGAGACCGATAGTTTCTCAAGTTTTTCTTGGATTTTCGCCTTTCTGCGCATCCCGGCGGTATCGAATATCCGCGTCGGCACGCCGTCCCAATCGGTGGCTACCGATATTGCATCGCGGGTGATCCCGGCCTCTGGCCCGGTCAACAGCCGCTCTTCGCCAATGATCTTGTTGATCAGGGTCGACTTGCCCGCGTTCGGACGGCCCACCACGGCAATCTGCAAGGGGCGCGATTTGGTCGGGACGCGCGGCGCATCATCGTCGTCGTCGGCGACATCGACATCGACCTCGGGCGCATCTGCTGCCGCCCGTTCGGCAAAGGCATCGGCCAGCGGACGCAGCATGTGATATAGCTCGTCCATCCCCTCGCCATGTTCCGCCGACAATCGGATAGGCTCCGTCAGCCCCAGCGAATAGGCCTCGAGAAAGCCTGACTCGCCCGCCTTCCCCTCGGCCTTGTTGGCCGCAAGGATGACATGCGCATTTTTCTTGCGCAGGATCTCGGCAAAGAACTGATCGACCGGCGTCACCCCGACGCGGGCGTCGATGACAAACAGGCAGATATCTGCCATTTCGACAGCGCGTTCGGTCAAACGACGCATCCGGCCCTGCAGGCTGTCATCCGTGGCATCCTCCAGTCCGGCAGAGTCAATCACGGTGAATCGCAGATCTCCCAACCGCGCCGCGCCTTCGCGCAGATCGCGGGTGACACCGGGCTGATCATCAACCAACGCCAGTTTCTTGCCGACCAGCCTGTTGAAAAGGGTCGATTTGCCTACATTCGGGCGGCCGACGATGGCAAGTGTAAAGGTCATCTTTAATGGTCCTGAAGGTCAGAACCGGGGCGATACACCACTCAGACGCTAACGGAAAGCAAGCAGTTGGCCGCGGGCACTGACAACATAGAGCGTGCCGTTCGCCACCACCGGATTGGATGCCGCGCCGCCCGGCAGATCGATCTGCCCCACAAGACTGCCCGAGACCGGGTCAAACTGGCGCAGCACACCATCGCCTGATGCGACGATCACCCGACCACCCGCAACGATCGGTCCGTATTGGCCAAAAAGCGTCTTTTGGCGACGGACCCGCGATTCTTCAAAGCGGGGCAAGGCGACCCGCCAGATCGAAGTCCCGTCACTGGCATCCAGTCGGACCAGCTCGTTCAGGTCATTGATCAGGAACAGCGATCCGCCAACCGGCCAGACCGGGCTGATCGCACCCTCAAGCGCCGTCCACAGACGATCGCCATTGGCAATGTTCATCGCCACGACGCGACCAGAGACGTTGCCGACATAAACAGTGTCACCAACGACGACCGGATCGCTGGCCAGGTCAGACACCGTCGCAGCGGCACTGCCAAGCCGCCGACCCGTCACCACTGACGACCATCGGCGCAACCCGCCTTGCGGAAATGCGGCCAGAACTTCGCCCGACGGCATTGGAAAAATCGCCACATCAGATGTCACTGCGGGGCCCGGCCCGCCACTGAAATTCGACGTCGGCTTGGCGCCGTTCAAAGTCCAGCGGGTCCGGCCCGTCGCCGTATCGATCGCCCATGCCCGGCTGTCGCGGGCGACAAGATAGACCAGATCGCCCAGAACCGTCGGGGCCGATCCGCCGGGCGCATCCAGATCCTGACGCCAGACCTCGGCCCCGCTGGCTGCATCCAGCGCCGTCAATTCGCCGAAACCGGTCGTAACGAACAGCCGGCCGTCGCCAAAGGCAAGCCCCCCGCCCGATGTCGAATTGGCCGCGTCGTTGCCCAGCGAAATGTCGCGTGTCCACGCGGTGGCTCCATTGGCTGCTGTCGCAGTCACCCGATTGCTGGCGTCCAGAGTGTAAATGACCCCGCCGGCGACAACCGGATCGGCGGTAATTCTGGCCCGGCGGCTGTTCCCCCGACCGATGTTGACAGCGAAAATCTGTTGCGGCGAGGCCGCCAGTGCCGGGTGGGTGATCTGATGCGTGGGCGACCCGTTGCGATGCGTCCAGTTGGCGTTGGTGTTCTGCTCCGGCAGGTTGATCGGTCGCGCTTGATTGGCGACAACTGTCGCTGCTCCAGGGCTCCCATCGCGGATGCCCAGGCGTTCTCCCGGCAGGATAATGTCTCTTTCGCCACAGGCGGCCAGCAATGCCAGCGCCACAATCGGCCCGATGATGAATTTGGCTGTCACTGCGTCGCGCCCCTTTTCCATATCGTCACCACATTTGCCGCCGCTTTGGTGCGGTCTAATTGGCAGGTGCAGCCGGCACATCAACCTTGCCACCCAGCGACACAATCAGGTTTTGCGCCCGTTCGCGCAAGCCCCGCGTGACCTCTGCATCTTCGAGAATACCCCTGAGCGTCGTGATCGCGACATCCCTGTCATTCGCGTCGACATGTGCCAGTGCGGTCTGTTCCAGCGCCAGCAGACGGAACGGCGCGCCGGGCTGCGCAAGCGGCGCAAAACCGGCGATTCGGGCTGCCGGATCAAGCTCGGCATGCCGCAGCATCAACGCCTTGAACATCGCAAGATCACGGTACACCGCTGAATTGCTGACATCTGCGGCAATTGCATCCAGCGTTACCGCCGCGTCCGCGTCGTCGCCCGCCTCTTGTTGAGCCGACGCCGCCAGCAGGCGCTCGACCGGTGCAGTAGTTGTCGTCGCTGTCAAATCGACAAGTGCAGTGCGTCGCGCCGCTTCATCGTCAATCGAAAGAGCATCGTAAATCGCATCACCCTTGGTCGCAGCAGCCGCAGCAACCCGCACCTTGCTGTATTCGTTCCAGCCTGCACCCCCGACAAGCGCCAGAACCGCCAGCACGGCGATCCAGCCATATCTGCGGAACGACGCATATAGCGCGTCGCGGCGAACCTCCTCCGTCACTTCGTCGATAAAGGTCTCGTTGTTGCTCACCGTGGGCCCCTTGTCTTTGCCCCGTCTTATCGCAAGGCATCGCCGATTGCCAAGGCCCGCATGGTGGGCCAGCCTTGCGGCATCGCAAGGTTGAAACTAAACTGCAACTGGCGATCAAACGTATCATAACCGCATAAACCGCAGATCAGGCCGTGAAAAGAGGTTCAGGATGAAGTTGATGCCCTTGATCACCGCCGTTTTGGTGACGGGCTTTCTCTATTTGCTTGTCATCCAGCGCGATACTCTGATGGCCTTCGCACAGGCAACAGTTGGGGCAGAACCGACTGCGGTCGATGCCGACCAGACTTCCAGCGCAATCCGGGTCGTCGCCTTGCAGTCAACGGCGCAAACTGTTGACAGCGCCGTCATTCTGCGCGGCAGGACCGAAGCGGCACGGCAGGTTCAGGTGCAATCGGAAACATCGGGGCTGGTCATCTCAGAACCGCTGCGAAAAGGCGCCACCGTCGCTACCGGCGATC
>JBBKXP010000175.1:0-9513 GCA_037969545.1 Paracoccaceae bacterium
GAGGTTCGAATTCGGCTCGTCCAGCACCAGCACAACCGGGTCGCCATACATCGCCCGTGCCAGCCCGATACGCTGCACCTGCCCCCCCGACAGCCGCCCCCCGGTGGCACTGACCCGGGTGTCGTATCCATCGGGCAGTTTCAGGATCATCTCGTGCGCGGCGGCCTTCTGCGCCGACCTGACGACCGCGGCATCGTCCGGGGTCATCGACATCCGGGCGATGTTTTCCTTGATCGTGCCGTCGAACAGCTGCACCCGCTGCGGCAGATAACCGATATGGGTGCCCAGCACATCCGGGTCATATTGATCAAGCGCCGCACCATCCAGCCGGATCTTTCCGCCTGCGGGTTTCCAGACCCCGGTCAGCGCCTTGGCCAGTGTCGATTTGCCCGCACCGGATATGCCGATGACCCCGACCGCATGGCCCGGTTCGACGACAAAGCTGACCATGCGAAGCGCCGCAAGCTGTTCGCCCGGCGGGATCACCGTGATTTGTTGCGCTTCGATCCTGGCTCTGGGCTTGGGCAAGGCGGTGCGCGGTTCTTCGACCTCGATCTGGCGCAGCAGTTCCGACAGTTTGTCCCAGCCTTCGCGCCCGCGCTGAAAGACCGCCCATTGCCCGATCGTCATCTCGATCGGGGAAAGTGCGCGGCCCAGCAGGATTGATCCGGCGATCATCGCCCCCGGGGTCATTTGGTTGAGCAGGACATAGTAAGCCCCGAGGCCCAGCATGGCGGATTGCAGGAAAAGCCGGATAGCCTTAGTCAGCGCAACATAGCCGCCAGCCCCGTCGCTAGCGCTGATTGATGAATTGAGGGCCCGGGTGCGCGCCACCTGCCAACGCCGAAACACCGCGCCGCGCATCCCCAGCGCCTGCACCATTTCAGCCTCACCGCGGATTTGCATGCTCAAAACCTCGGAACTATGCAGGGCCGCATTGGCAGAACCGAGCGCAGTCCGGGTGGACATCTGGTTGGCAACCGCAATCAGGACCAAGACGCCGGCCCCGCAGACGGCAAGCACGCCAAGGCCCGGATGAAACACAAAGATACCAAAGAAAAACAGCGGCATGAACGGCATGTCAAACACGCTCATCAAGGCCGGCGAGGTGATCAGGCGCTGGATCGATTCAAGATCGCGCATCGCGGTCGCCGCTTCTTTCGGCGCCTTGTTCTCTGCCGTGGCAGCCAACGCAGCGGCAAAGACCCGGCCATCCAGATCGGCCTGAAACCGCGCCCCGATGCGGCTCATGATCCGGCCCCGCACAAAGTCCAGGATCGCCATCATGGCATAAAGAAACCCGACCAGAACTGACAGGGCGATCAGCGTTTCGACCGACCGCGATCCAAGAACCCGGTCGTAGACGTTCAGCATGTACAACGGGCCGGTCAGCATCAGCGCGTTGACGAAAAAGCTGAATAGTCCCACCGCACAGTAAAGGCCCTTGCTTTGACGAAGTGCGGCGCGCAGTTCTGATTGTCCGTCGTCTGACTTATTGCTGGCCATGCGCGTGTTTCCGCCGTTTCCCGTTGTTCCCGGTCTGTGCCATGTGGCAGTGTAACGGTAAAAGAACTGTTCCAAGAATGCTTTGTCGCGATTATTGCGGCAAACTAACCTCTGACGTGGCAAATGAAAGCGCAATTGCTTTAAGCCGAGAAAGAACTGACCGGGTATGATGTTGTCCATTTCACCTTTGCCTCTGTTGCGCCGGATGGTCGCCTTTTGCGCCCTCGCCCTGCTGACAGCCTGCAGTGTCGCGCCTGCGGGTGTGCAGGTACATGACCCCTACGAGGCGGCCAATCGTCGGGCGCATGAATTCAACAAGGGACTGGATCGCAGCGTCATTCGCCCGGTATCAGTCAGTATCGCGCAGTTGCCGCCCGACGTGACCGACCCGATCGTGAATTTTGCCGAGAATACGGCCCTTCCGGGCATGATCGTCAATGGCTTGCTGCAGGCTGACATTGGCGGCATGGCCACCAACACTTTCCGCTTTTTATTGAATTCGACGATCGGCATTGGCGGCCTGTTCGACCCCGCCGACGCACTGGGTCTGTACGAAGAAACCACCGACTTTGGCGAGACGCTGGCAGTTTGGGGCGTTCCCGAGGGGGCCTATCGGGAACTGCCGGTGCGCGGACCCTCGACCGAAAGGGACGCGGCCGGAAACATCGTCGACATTTTCCTCAATCCGTTGAATGAAGTCATCAGTTCGGAACAACTGGCCTACGTGACGGGCACCCGGGTCGCTGCGGGTCTGATCTACCGGGGCCGGTTTTCCGATACCGTCGATTCGGTTCTCTACGACAGCGCCGACAGTTATGCCCAGACCCGTATCCTCTATCTGCAAAACCGTCGCTTTCAGTTGGGTGAAACCGGCGAAATCGGGGCCGTCGATCCCTACGCCGACCCTTGTGCGGGCGGTTTTGAGGACCCATATGCAGACCCCGAGAACGATCCGTGCGCCGTCGCGCCGGACGCATCCCAGTAAGGAACCAGGACATGACGCCGAACGTGAACCGCCGCGCCCTGTTGACGACCGCCACCGCCGCATTGGCAACTGTCGTTATTCCGGGACGCGCCTTTGCCGCCGTCAGCGCCGCCCAGGCAACGGCGCTGGTGGACGAGGTCGTGGCGACGATCAACCAGATCATCGGATCGGGAAAATCCGAATCTGCGATGATCGCTGATTTTCAGGGGGTCTTTACGCGCTATTCCGACGTACCGGCGATTGCCAGATACGCCCTTGGCCGTGACGCCCGCAACGCCAGCCCGGCACAACTGGCCGACTTTACGACTGCCTTTACCGGCTACATCGCGCGCAAATACGGGCGCCGGTTCCGCGAATTCATCGGCGGCCAAATTCAGGTGAACGGCGCAGCCAGCCTGCCGCGCGGTATCGTCGTGCAAACCACGGCTGTGCTGCGCGGTCAGTCGCCTTTCCGGGTCGATTTTCATGTCTCCGATGCCTCGGGCAAGGTGCTGTTCTTCAACATCATCATCGAAGGTATTGATTTGCTGCTGTCGGAACGCACCGAAATCGGCGCGATCCTTGACCGTAACCGGGGTGACATGAATGCCCTGGTTGCGGCAATTCGGTCGGCCTGATGCGCCGACTCGCCATGCTGCTCGGGCTGATCCCGGCGATATCTGCCGCGGCCCCCTACGACGGCAGTTACCTGCAGGTCGCCAATGGCAACTGCGCGAATGTCGGGCAGGAGAGTGGCGCATTAAAGATCGCGGATGGCATCTTTTACGGGGTCGAGGTTCAGTGCAGGATGACCAGACCGGTCAACGTGGTCGATATGGATGCGACCCTTTACACGATGAATTGCTCGAATGACGACGAAAACTGGAGCGAACGCGCCATGTTGATGCTGTCAAAAGAAACCGACGGGCTGATCATGGTTTGGAACGGCTATGCGTTCAAATATGACCGATGCCCGGAGGCGACAGTGACTGGAACCGCGAATAACTAAGGTGGCTTTCCGCTCGCTCGCGCCGCTGATGCTCCGGCGGCGGCCAGGGTCGCGGTCTTGAAGCGTTGGCGTTCGTAGGCGCCCGAACTGGCGGCGCCTTGCGATTCAGCCGACAATCATGCTGCTCTAGTTGCCCGTCGCCTGCCCCGACAGAATGTCATTGATAAGCTGCTGCAACACCTGTTCTGCGATCGCATCCGGGTTCATTCCCGGCGTCCCCAGATTGCCCAACGGGTTGTCGCCCTCGAAGATGAGCCCGGTGCCGTCACTGCCGATCTGCTGTCCGCCAAACTGTTGTTCCTGCCCCTGCGGCGGCAACATCGGCAATGGTGTCGGCGGCAGTCCGGCCAGCACCCGTGTCATCGTTTCTTGCCAGATCTCGGCGGGCAAACCGCCGCCTGTCACCCCGGACAGCGGCGTGTTGTTGTCGTAGCCCATCCAGACACCCGTGACATAGTCGGCCGAAAATCCGATGAACCACGCATCGCGTGCCGCCTGCGTGGTGCCTGATTTGCCAGCCAGTTCCCAGCCGTCGATCCGGGCGCGCTGACCGGTTCCGGCGGCAACGACCCGGCTCATCATCCAGGTCAATTCGCGGGCCGCATCTTCACGGATCACCCGTTCACCGATTCCGCCGCCGGTGCCCATCAGCGGGTCTGTTTCGCCTTGCAGGCGCAGATCGACCAGTCCGTAGGGTGTTACGGACGATCCGCCATTCAGGATGCCGGCATAGGCCCCAGTCATCTCCAACAGGGTGCTTTCCGACACCCCGAGGGCCAGCGCCGGACCTGCGGCCAACTCGCTTTTCACACCGAACAGACTGGCGATCGTGCGCACGTTCTCGCGCCCGACCTGTTCGGACAGCCGCACCGCAGGAATGTTGCGGCTTTCGGCCAGCGCTTGTGCCAGCGTGATCGTGCCCTTGAACTGGCGATCATAGTTCTCGGGGCACCAGCGCCCCGACCCCGGAATATCCATGCACAGCGGACTGTCGTCGATCATGTCCAGCGGCGACGCCCCAAGGTCAAGGGCGGCGGCATAGATGAACGGCTTGAACAGCGACCCGGTTTGCCGCGATGCCTGCGTTGCGCGGTTGAAGGCGCCCGAGGTCTGATTGTCGCGCCCGCCGACCATGGCCCGCACCGCGCCATCCGCGGACATCACGACGATTGCGGCCTGTGCCTCGGATCCGGCGCGAACCTTGTTGTCAAAGATCCATACCAGCGCCTCTTCGGCGGCGCGTTGAATGCGCTGGTCGAGTGTGGTGCGGATGATGACGTCTTCGGTGGTGTTGCGGGTAAAGAATTCGGGGCCGCTTTCCATCACCCAGTCGGCGAAATAGCCCCCGGCACGGGCTTCGGCGGCGGCCGACAGACGCGCCGGATTTGACAGGGCTTCGGCGGCGGCGGATGTCGACAAGTAGCCCTGATCCTCCATCAGACCGATGACCACGGCGGCCCGGTCGCGTGACCGTGCCAGATTGTTGGTGGGCGCATATGTTGTCGGTGCCTTCAACAACCCGGCCAGCATTGCCGCCTCGGCCGGTGTCACTTCGGCAGCGGATTTGCCGAAATACCG
The DNA here is from genome assembly GCA_037969545.1 of Paracoccaceae bacterium. GTDB lineage: Bacteria > Pseudomonadota > Alphaproteobacteria > Rhodobacterales > Rhodobacteraceae > JBBKXP01. The sequence continues at coordinate 5,058 of JBBKXP010000175.1, forward strand.
CTGCGCCGCTGCTTCGAAACCGCGGGAACCGGCACCCAGATAGGCGCGGTTCAGATAGACGGTCAGGATGTCGTCCTTGGAATACTTGGCCTCCATCGCCAGCGCATAGATCGCTTCGCGCACCTTGCGCCACAGCGTCGTGCGGCGGCAGTCGGCCTCGTATTCGGTTTCGGTCCGGCCGCCTGCCGGATCAAAATTTTCGCCAAAGCACAGCAGTTTGGCGGTTTGCTGGGTGATCGACGAACCGCCCGCACCGGCCAGCGGATTGCCGTTTTCGCGCAAGTTGCGCACCATGGCCGCAGCGGTGCCGTAAAAATCGATGCCGATGTGCCAGTAAAACCGCTTGTCCTCGGTCGCGACGATGGCGTTGCGCAGATGGACCGAAACGGTATCGGCCGCGATCATCCCGCCAAACTGGTCACCGCGCCAGGCAAAGGTCTGGCCATCGCGGTCCATCAGCGTCACCGACCCGCGTGCCCGCCCGTCGACCAGTTCGCTGACCGGCGGCATCGTCGCGGAAACATAAAGCACCGAAAGCCCGACGATCAGCGCCACCACCACGCCGCCGCGCCAGAAGACGCCGAATATCAGCCGGAACGCCCAGCCGAACAGACCCGACATCCACCCGATCGGGCCGCGCCGCCGTGTCGACGCGCGCGAACGGCGCCGGGAAGGTTTACGCGACGTGGATTTGGCCGGAGCCGACGCCACATAACGCTTTTCCGCTGTCAAAGGGGGTTTCCTGCCACCCGATCCCGCCATGTTCTGCCCGTTTTTCCAAGTCGTTTTGCCAGACCTTATCCCGCCCGGCAGGGAATGTTTAGCCGCAAGACCCTCGTTCCTGCCGATTTATTGTTCGCTCAATTTTCAGGCACTCATGACAATTTGTGCAAAAAATGTGCGTTTGCGACGATTTGTGGCCTTCGCACCCGCAGCATTGCCTTGAGGCCCGCCGCGATTCACCGCCTGTTCATGCCTGTCGCGCCCCGCAAGGGGGCAGGGGAACAGCACGAGAGGACGAGACAGTGAAATTGATCATTGCGGCAATCAAGCCGTTCAAACTCGAAGAGGTCCGCGAGGCACTGACCAGCATCGGTGTGCGCGGTTTGATGGTGACCGAAATCAAGGGCTTCGGGGCGCAGTCCGGGCATACCGAGATTTATCGGGGCGCCGAATACGCGGTGAACTTCGTGCCCAAGGTCAAGCTCGAGATCGTCGTGCCCGACGCGCTGGCCGAAGAGGTCGTCGCCACCATCGCCCGCACCGCCAAGACCGACAAGATCGGTGACGGCAAGATTTTCACGCTGGATGTGGAAAGCGCCCTGCGCGTCCGCACCGGCGAAACCAATGATGATGCGATCTGAACGCAGCCAAAGGGGACAAAAGACAATGAAACTGAACCGAATTCTTCCGGCCGCTGCGGCGCTGATGACCCTTCCGGCCATCGCTTTTGCGCAAGAGGCAACAACCGAAACCGCCGATGTGATTGTCGAAGTCATGGACAAGGGCGATGTCGCCTGGATGATGACCGCGACCCTGTTGGTGCTGTTCATGGCGGTGCCGGGTCTGGCGCTGTTCTATGGCGGCCTCGTGCGCACCAAGAACATGCTGTCGGTGTTGATGCAGTGCACCGTGATCGTCGCTGTCGTGATGATCATCTGGGTCGTCTACGGCTACTCTTTTGCTTTTGGCGGCGGCACCTCGCCCTATTGGGGTGGCCTGGGCAAGCTGTTTCTGGCGGGCGTCACGCCTGACAGCATGGCGGCCACGTTCACCGACGGCGTGGTGATCCCGGAATATCTGTTTATCGCATTCCAGATGACATTCGCGGCAATCACCCCGGCGTTGATCATCGGGGCCTTTGCCGAACGGGTCAAATTTTCGGCGGTAATCGCGTTTTCGGTTCTTTGGGTGACGTTTTCCTACTTTCCCATCGCCCACATGGTCTGGGATGCCTCGGGCCTGATCTTCAACATGGGCGCGATCGACTTTGCCGGTGGCACGGTCGTCCACATCAACGCCGGTGTCGCGGCGCTGATCGGCGCCTTGCTGATCGGCAAACGGGTCGGTCTGGGCAAGGACATGATGGCGCCGCATTCGATGACCCTGACACTGGTCGGCGCGGCGATCCTGTGGGTTGGCTGGTTCGGCTTTAACGTCGGGTCCAACCTCGAGGCGAACGGCGGCGCGACGCTGGCGATGATCAACACCTTTGTCGCCACCGCCGGGGCTATCGTTGCGTGGAGCCTGATCGAAACGATGATGCGTGGCAAAGCGTCGATGCTGGGCGCTGCCTCGGGGATGATCGCCGGTCTGGTCGCCGTCACCCCGGCCTGCGGCACCATCGGACCGGTCGGTGCGATCGTGCTGGGCGCGCTGGCCTCGGGTGGATGCTACTTTTTCGTCGCGGTGGTCAAGAACAAGATGGGCTATGACGACAGCCTTGACGTGTTCGGCATCCACGGCATCGGCGGCATCATCGGCGCCATCGGCACCGGCATCTTTACCGCGCCGGGCCTGGGCGGAACCGGGGGCGAGGATTTCTCGATCGCCGGGCAGACGATCATTCAGGCGCAGGCCGTCGGCATCACGATTCTCTGGTGCGGCGTGGTGTCGTTCATCCTGTTCAAGGCGATCGACATGACCATCGGTCTGCGGGTCAGCGCCGACGACGAACGCCAGGGCCTTGATCTGACCTCGCACGGCGAAAGCGCCTATCACAGCTGAGCGGTGGGTTTTCTTCCGACCGATCGTTCTGAAACTAAGCCGGGCGTTCGCGCCCGGCTTTTTTTCATGTCGCCTTGGTCAGGTTGACCCGCTTGATCAGCGCCGCATGGCTTTCCCGCCGCTCCGAATAGCGATCAACCAGATGATCGCGCACGTCGCGGGTCAGCAGGGTAAAGCGCACGAGTTCCTCCATCACGTCGACGATCCGGTCATAAAGCGGCGATGGTTTCATCCGCCCCGCGCCGTCAAATTCCTGCCAGGCCTTGGGCACCGATGACTGGTTCGGGATCGTGATCATCCGCATCCAGCGCCCGAGAATACGCAACTGGTTGACCGCGTTGAAACTTTGTGACCCGCCGCTGACCTGCATCAGGGCCAGCGTCTTGCCCTGCGTCGGGCGGACCGCGCCGAGCGACAGCGGAATCCAGTCGATCTGCGCCTTCATGATCCCGGTCATCGCGCCGTGGCGTTCGGGCGTCGACCAGACCATGCCGTCGCACCACATCGCCAGATCGCGCAAGGCCGTGACCTTGGGGTGATCCGGGTCTGCATCGTCGGGCAGAGGCAGGCCGGAGGGGTCGAAGGTCCGGGTGTCCGCGCCGAGATGGGTCAGGATCCGCGCCGCTTCCTCTGCCACCAGACGACTGTAGGAGGTTTTGCGCAAGGAACCGTAAAGCAGCAGGATGCGCGGCGGATCGCTGCGGCGCACGGTCGGGAACAACTGCGCCGGATCGGGAAGGGGCAGCGACGCCGCGTCAAGGTTGGGCATGTCAGCGGTCAAGGCGGTTGCCTTTGGCGTCGATGACCATCTCGCCGTCATCCTTGCACAGCGGTCCCGGCGGCAAGCGGTCGAGCAGGTCCAGCACCGTCTCGCTGGGCCGGCACAGCCGCACGCCTTTGGGCGAACAGACGATGGGGCGGTTGACCAGCACCGGATGCAGCAACATCGCGTCAAGAATGGCTGCGTCGCTGACCCCCGGATCGGTCAGGCCCAGATCGGCGGCGGGCGATTTCGAGGTCCGCAGGGCACTGCGCGGCGTCAGCCCGGCGGCGGCGAACAGGCCCAGCAGTTGCGGCCGGGTCCAGCCGGTGTCGAGATAGGCGATCACAACCGGATCGCAACCAGAGGCCTGAATGATCCGCAGAACGTTGCGCGAGGTGCCGCAGTCGGGGTTGTGGTAAATGACGATGGGCATGTGGAGCCTCCTGCGGGGCGTGGGTCAGGACCCACGTTACCGGATCAACGCGAAGGGCGTGACAGTGTGATGACGGCGGACCCTCCGGGGGGAGTTGTTATGGCAAAGTGAAATCGGGAGCAGACCTGTCTAGACCCCGGCATCCACAATCGCCCGCGCCAGCACCGGCACCGTCTGCGCGTTCAGCCCGGCGATGTTCATCCGGCTGTCGCTGACCATGTAGATGCCGGCGTCGGCGCGCATTTTTTCCACCATCTCGGGGCTGGTTCCGAGGCGCGAGAACATGCCCCGGTGATCGGCCAGAAAATCGAAGCGGTCGGAATTGGTCAGGCGGCGCAACTCGTCCGCCAACTGCTTGCGCAGGGCCAGCATGCCGTTGCGGGTTTCTTCAAGCTCGGCCTCCCAATCCGCGCGCAGGTCGGGATCGTTCAGGATCGTCGTCACCACCCGTGCCCCGTGATCTGGCGGAAACGAATAGTTCTGCCGGTTCAGGAAATTCCGGTTGCTTTGGGTCAGTTTCGCCTGTGCGGCGT
>JBBKXP010000176.1:0-5230 GCA_037969545.1 Paracoccaceae bacterium
TGCAAAGCCCCGAGAAACTTGCCGCTTACCGTGGCCACCCCCGTGCCCCCGAAGGCATTCTGCTGGTCAACCATGGCCTGCATGTCGAATTGGTGTTCGACCGCGCCCACCCCATCGGCAGTCGTGACCGCGCACTTCTGGCGGACGTGCGGCTGGAAAGTGCCGTCACGGCGATCATGGATTGTGAGGATTCAGTCGCCTGTGTCGATGCCGCCGACAAGGTGCAGGCCTATGCCAACTGGCTGGGCCTGATGCGGGGCGACCTGACGGCGGATATGACCAAGGGCGGCAAAAAGATGACCCGCCGCCTGAACGCCGATCAGGACTGGCTGACGCCCGCAGGCAAGCCGCTGACCGTCAAAGGCCGCGCTTTGCTGTGGATCCGCAATGTCGGGCATCTGATGACCAACCCGGCGATCCTCGACCGCGACGGCAACGAGGTGTTCGAAGGACTGATGGACGCCGCGATCACGACCCTGATCGCGATGCACGACCTTAACCGGGATGGGGGCAATTCGCTCCACGGGTCAGTCTATGTGGTCAAGCCCAAGATGCATGGGCCGGACGAGGTAGCGTTTGCCGCCGAAACCTTTGACGCCGTGGAAAAGATGCTGGGCCTTCCGCAACACACGGTCAAGCTGGGGATCATGGACGAAGAACGGCGCACCTCCGTCAACCTCAAGGAATGTATCCGTGCCGCCAAATCTCGCGTGGCATTCATCAACACCGGATTTCTGGATCGTACCGGCGACGAAATCCACACAAGCATCGAGGCGGGTGCCTTCAGCCGCAAGGACTTCATCAAACGCAAGTCGTGGATCACCGCCTACGAAAACCAGAACGTCGATATCGGGCTCGAATGTGGCCTGTCCGGCAAGGCCCAGATCGGCAAGGGGATGTGGGCGATGCCCGACCTGATGGCGGCTATGATCGAACAGAAAATCGAACATCCCCGCGCCGGGGCCAACTGCGCCTGGGTGCCGTCGCCAACTGCCGCGATCCTGCACGCATTGCACTATCACAAGGTCGATGTTTTTGCAGTCCAGGCGTTGCTGAAAAAGGGCGGGCGACGCGCCTATGTGACCGCCTTGCTGGATATTCCGCTGGCCACCTATCAGCGCTGGACCGACGCCCAGAAACAGACCGAGGTGGAAAACAACGCCCAAGGCATCCTTGGCTATGTGGTGCGCTGGATCGATCAGGGTATCGGCTGTTCCAAGGTGCCCGACATCCATGACATCGCGCTGATGGAGGACCGTGCCACCTGCCGGATCAGCGCCCAGCATCTGGCCAACTGGCTGCTGCATGATGTCGTATCCGAAGCACAGGTGATGGCCGCGTTGCAGAAAATGGCCGCCGTCGTCGATCGCCAGAACGCCGAGGACCCGGCCTACCTGCCGATGGCGCCAGACTTTAACGGGATCGCGTTTCAGGCGGCTTGCGATCTTGTTTTTCAGGGTCGGGTGCAGCCTTCGGGATATACCGAGCCGATCCTGCACCGCCGACGGCTCGAGAAAAAGGCGCAGATTAATACCGCATGAAAAGCGACCATGCACCTCAGACAAAAGGATAGCCCATGACAGCCCTGACCATTGCCGAGTCTCGCACGATCATCCGTAAGGCACTTTCCCACGGCGCCGAGGCGGCGATGAAACCGCTGTCGGTCGTCGTCCTTGACGCAGGTGGTCATGTGATCGCCTTTGAGCGCAGCGATGGCGCATCGCCCGGCCGGTTCGCCATCGCGCATGGCAAGGCCTACGGGGCGGTCATGCTGGGCATGGCCGGCAAGGCTCAGCTAGCCCGGGCCGAGCAACAGCCGTTTTTTATGACCGCGATCAACGGCGTTTTTGGCGGGCAAGTGGTGCCGGTGCCGGGCGGGGTGCTGGTGCGCGACAAGCGCGGCGATGTGATCGGTGCGGTGGGAATAACCGGCGACAGTAGCGACAATGACGCAGCGGCGGCGCTGGCCGGAATCGACGCGGCGGGCCTTACGGGCGAAGCCTGACCGGCAGTTGCGCGAACCCATGCATGCCGATGCGGCGCGACCGGGGCAGGTCCGCCGACGGTTGCACCAGCCTGGCTTGCGGAAACCGCGCGATCAGCAGCGCCAGCGTCTCGTGCGTTTCAGCGCGTGCCAGTTGCATTCCGATGCAGACATGCGGCCCGAACCCGAACCCCAGATGCGCATTGGGCCGGCGGCGGGCGTCGAATTCGTCCGGCTGCGCGAACCTTGCCGGATCGCGGTTCGCAGCGATCAGCAGCGGCATCACCCGGTCGCCACGGTCCAGCGACACGCCACCCAGTACCGTCTTGCGGGTCACGTACATGACATTGGTGAACATCACCGGGCTTGAATACCGCATCTCTTCCTCGATGAACATCGCCCATCCGGCCGGATCGGTGCGCAGCGCAGCGGCGGTGCCCGGATTTTCCAGCAGCGTGACGATGGCATTGCCCACAAGGTTGGCAGTGGTTTCGTGCCCGGCGATGAACAGGGCGACAACCATCGCCAGCACCTCGTCTTCGGTCAGGCGGCTGCCATCGGCTTCAGCGGCCAGCAGGGCCTGGATCAGTCCGGGTCGCGCGGTTCGGCGGACCCGCGCGAAATCGGCCCGGAAATAGCGCACCAGCCGCCACAGCGCGGGCAGGGCGGCGAAAAAGCTGACAAAACCGTCGGTATGGGACAAGGGTGCGCTCAGCTTGGCGACCAGGGTCCGGTCCTCGGACGGGATGCCAAGCAGCACGCAGATCGCGAGCAACGGCAGCGGTCGCGCCAGACCCGCCATCAGGTCGACGGGGCGGTCGATGGGGCAGGCGTCCAGCAGCCCCGAAGCCAGGTCGCGCAGCGCCGGGCGCAGGTCGTCCATCTCGGCGCGGGCAAAGGCATGCGTGACCAGCGCACGCAACCGCGCATGATCCGCGCCATCGGTCTGGTTCACGTTCTTCAGCAGCGGACGCATGAACGGTGGCAACCACCAGAATATCCGCTCGAGCGACCGCCCCCCGGCGTTCGCCGAATTGCGCACAAAGGTGCCGGTATCCTTGAAAGCCTCGCGCAGCAGCGCATCATCGGTGACAAGCCAGACCTTTCCCAGGATCGGTACCTGACCACGCACCACCGGGCCCTGCGCCCTCATTCTCGCCAGCATCGGGGCTGGATCGGTCAGAAAGCCCGGGTCATTGAGCCGGAAAACCATGTGAAGCATGCCGCCGTTATTCGCTTGTTGTAACATAGGTGTCACTTTTGCCGTGATGCACAAGACCTCTGCGCCCCTGCATCTTTTCACGGATGGAAAAGCCGCCTATGATTTGCGCAAAAGAAACAAGGGGATCGGCATGACGCGGCCCGTCATCGGCATCATCGGCAACAGTTACCTCGTCAACGACCGCTACCCGACCCATGCCGCCGGTCAGATGAATTCGTTTGCGGTTCATGCCGTCGCCGATTGCCAGCCGTTGATCATTCCATCGGACCCGGCGATGTCGGATCTTGCCGACCTGCTGGACTGTTGCGACGGCTTCCTGCTGACCGGCGGGCGCCCGAACGTCCACCCTGCCGAATATGGCGAGATTGAAACCGCAGCACACGGCGCGTTTGACCGCGCCCGCGATGCACTTGTCCTGCCGCTGGTGCGTGCCTGCGTCGATCGCGGGCAGCCATTTTTTGGCGTCTGCCGTGGATTTCAAGAGGTCAACGTGGCGTTGGGCGGCACCCTTTACCCCGAAATTCGCGATCTGCCGGGGCGCGATAACCACCGGATGCCCCCCGATGGCACGCTGGAAGAACAATTCGCCCTTCGCCATGATGTGACCCTGACCGTTGGCGGGCCATTCCATCGCCTGTTGGGGGCCGAAGTCGTGCGCACCAACACCTTGCACGGACAGGGGATCAAGGCGGTCGGCAACCGCATCGTGATCGACGGCGTCGCCCCTGACGGCACACCCGAAGCGATCTATGTCCAGGGTGCAACCGGTTTTACGATGTCGGTGCAGTGGCACCCGGAATGGAATGCCGTCAACGATCCGGTGTCGCGGCATCTGTTCGCCGCTTTCGGCGATGCCACAAGAACGTGGTCCGCGGGCAAGGGTCGGCTGCTGAAAAGCGCCTGAAGCTGCGATATCACGGTTCGCTGGCCGATCAGTCTGGTCCGTTGGCCAGCCGCTAAAATCCCTAAACCCGCAGCAGGCCGGCCTCATGTGCCTTCAGCACCCGCCGGGCTGCCCGGCCATAGCTGCGCGGCATGCTCCTCAAGTCGGGAAACAGGCTGAACAATTCTTCGCGGGCGGCGGCCGTCACCGCGTTCAGGCCCACGTCACCGGGATGAAAACTTTCGGTCGCGGCACCTTCGGCATAGATGATCTCGTGTTCGTCAAACAGCATGTGGATATACGTGACCTCGCCGCCTTCGACCTGGGTGACGTTCTTGCCGTCGATCAGGTGGCGGGCGCTGACCAGCACTTCGCTTTCGCCAAACAGCAATTCGGCGCGGTAGCCCTTGAACAACATTCGATGCTGCGGCGACACGATCAGATCGGCATCAAGCCCGGTCAACACACCGGGACGGATCCGCACCGGCGCAAAGCGGCCGATGGCAGGCACCCGGCGTGACTGGATCCAGCGGATCGGTCGCAGCCCGTGGTCACGCGTCACGACCATGTCGCCAACCCGCAGCGTCTCGATCGGTCGGGCCCCTTGCGGGGTCGCAATCCGGGTGCCTGGGGTGAAGCAGATGATGTTTTCGATTTCCGAAAAGTTCAGGATCGTGCCGTCGTCCAGCGTGACGGTGCCGGCTTTGCCATTCGGCCCGGAACTCGTAATCAACAGGGTCTTGATGTCGGCCAGCGTGCCCAGCCTCAGCGTATCGCCAAGCGTCTGGTTGCCATTTCCCCCGGCGATCGTGATCGTGCCGTTGGTCGGCTCGCCATAATCGGCAAGGATAAAGGTGTCGTCGCCGTCGCCGCCATAGGCAACGTCGCCCTCGGCAAAGGTGATCGTGTCGTTGCCGGCGCCGCCATATAGACTGTCGGCCCCGCGACCGCCGATAATGGTATCGTTACCGTCATCGCCGTGGATCAGGTCATTGCCGTCACCGCCATAGATCAGGTCATTGCCGGCACCGGCATAGACAGTCTCGTTGCCGGTGCCGCCGGTGATCGTATCGTTGCCCGATCCGGTGCGGATGATCTCGATCTCGCTGAAGCTGGCGGTGTTGCTGCCATCCGTCAGCGT
>JBBKXP010000177.1:0-2937 GCA_037969545.1 Paracoccaceae bacterium
GTTCGCAGGGTTCAGCGGCGACGGCCCGGCCACCGACAAAAGCGCATTCTCACGCGCCCGCACCAGCGCGTCGATCTCGCTGATCAGACCGCTGGCGCGGGCGTAGGCCTCTTGCGCCATCAGTCCGGGGGCGCGCAGTTGCGCCAGTTGCGCTGCGAGATCAGTGCGACGCGCGGTCAGTGCCTCGGGTTCGATGGCGCGTTCGGGGGGGGACGACCCCAGCGCCGCGATCTGTTGCTGCACGGTGCGGATGCGCCCGGCGTTCAGCGATTCAGCCGCCAGTAACTTATCACGCCATTCGGTCAGTTCCGCCCGCATCCGTTCCAGCGCGAATGTCGAGGCAAATCCGCCTCCGACCGCCCGTTCGACGCGCACCGCAGCGCGGTTCCACACATCATAGTCCGGGGCCATTACCGTGGTGCTGGTCGCAGAGGGAAGCTGCGGCCCGATACCCTGTGCCACTGCTGCCATCGGCAGCATGGCGAACAGCAGTGCGAGCAGGCGCCAAAGGCTCATGCGTCCTCGAACACGCCGGGGATCGACAATGGGGCAGAGGTAAGCCAACCGGGTACTGGCAGTCCCTTTTCACGCAGGAAATCAGGGTTGAAAAGTTTCGACTGATAGCGCGTGCCGTAGTCGCAAAGGATCGTCACGATCGTATGCCCCGGCCCCATCTCGCGGGCCAGACGGATCGCCCCCGCTATATTGATGCCCGACGATCCACCCAGACACAGGCCCTCGTTCTGCAACAGGTCAAACACGATCGGCAATGCCTCGGAATCCGGCACGTTATAGCTGAAGTCGGGCGTGAACCCCTCGAGGTTGGCAGTGATCCGGCCCTGCCCGATCCCTTCGGTGATGCTGTCCCCATGCGAGGCCAGCGTGCCGGTGGTGTAAAAGCTGTGCAGTGCCGCGCCGTCCGGATCAGCCAAGGCGATCTTGACCCCCTTGGGCTGCAACGCCATCGCCACGCCCGCCAGCGTCCCGCCCGATCCGACCGCACAGACAAAGCCGTCAACCTTGCCGCCTGTCTGTTCCCAGATCTCGGGGCCAGTGGTTTCGACGTGGGCCTGACGGTTGGCGACATTGTCGAACTGGTTGGCCCAGATCATCCCCTTGTCAGACGTGCGCGCCAGCTTTTCTGCCAGACGGCCGGAATAGCGGACATAGTTGTTGGGGTTCTTGTAGGGTGCTGCGGGGACCTGCACCAATTCGGCCCCTGCCAGCCGGATCATGTCCTTTTTCTCCTGGCTTTGGGTTTCGGGGATCACGATCACCGTCTTGAACCCCAAAGAAGCGCCGACCAGTGCCAGCCCGATACCGGTATTGCCGGCGGTGCCTTCGACGATGGTGCCACCCGGTTTCAGTTGACCCTTGGCGATCGCATCACGGATGATGAACAGCGCGGCGCGGTCCTTGACCGACTGGCCCGGATTCATGAATTCGGCCTTGCCCAATATCGTGCAACCCGTCGCCTCGGACGCGGCGCGCAATTTGATCAGTGGCGTGTTGCCGACGGCGGCGGCAAGGTCGGGATGATAGGACATGGGGGCACCTCTGATCCGGGTTGCCCCTGTCTAGGGTGCGTCAGGCGCGACATCAAGCCGATCACGGTTAACGGCCAGCCAATAAAGCATGGCGATCAGCGGGCCTGCCGTGATCTCGCCCGTCTCGATCAGCGCCATCGCAGCGACCCGGTCAACCACATGAAGGCGCAGATCCTCGTTTTCGTCCGCCAAACCACCGTGCCAATCGTCGGTCTGCGGCAAATCGACCGGGGCAAGGTAGCAATAAAAATAGTCTGTCGTGCTGCTTGGCGAAGGATAAAAGGCGAACATCCGCTGTAGTGTCGTCAGCGTCAGTCCCGCCTCCTCCAACGCTTCGCGGCGGGCACAATCAGCGGGGGTTTCGCCGGCGTCGACCATGCCGGCGATGGGTTCCAGCGACCAGGGGTTCGGATCGGCCCGCAGGAAAGTACCGGCACGGAACTGTTCGACCAACAGGATACGGTCGCGTGCCGCATCGTAGGGCAAGACGATCGCCGCATCGACACCGACAAAGACCTCGCGCTGCAATTCATCCGAGGTCCGGCCGTCAAAGCGTCGGTGCCGCAAACCGACCTGCGCAAAACGAAAGAAATCGCCATGAACCACCGGTGCGCCCACAAGATTGGTATCGTCGGGCTGCGCAGCGTGGCGCAGGGTCGCCGGGGCATTTTCGGTGCGGGCCCGCAGTCGCGCCTCGGCCCGATGCGCAATCATTGACCATTGGCGCGCCAGTGCATCGGCCGACAGGGGGGGGTCGAATGCCGCGATCTCGGCAGCGGCCTCAAGATTCTGGGCGGCCTGTGCTGTCTGCCATTCGGCAAAGGACCAGCGTACCCCACCACCAGCCAGATCAGACGGCGGGAAATAGGCAGTGGCGTCGTGACTTGCACCATCCGCGGTCGTCACCCGGATGTTATGGCGTTGATAACCAAACGCCGTTTCATAGATATCCAGTCGATTCTGCTGCGCTTGCGACAATCCGGTCCACAGCTTGCCCACGGTGACGGCACCGGCCCGTGCCACCAGCATCGGATAAACCACCCCGGAAACCCGGTCGACAGCATGATCAGTCAGTGTCGCCATTTCGGCCTGACCGCCACCCGGACCGGCAAGCCGCGAAATCAGGGCGTCGTGGAGCAGCGTTCCGTAGATGAAAAGGTCCATACGTCACGGAAACCGCTGGGCGAACCATTCGACAATCATCCCGGCAATGATCGACCCTGCCAGCCAGGTCGTGATGATGACTGACGTGCCCATGACCAGCGCATAATCCATCATCAGTTGGAATACGCTGACTACAGCCTCCATCGGGCCCTGATAGCGTTTATCAAGACTGCGCAGGATCATTTCGGTGAACGAAGTGAGGAACAGCGCCCAGAACGCCAGCGCC
>JBBKXP010000178.1:0-3610 GCA_037969545.1 Paracoccaceae bacterium
CCCCGACCCATGCCCCCGGCGACAGGGCATAGCCCAGCACCCGGGCAGGGTTGGTCGGCGGTGGCATGGTCACGTCGGGCAATTGCATGAAGCCAAAGCGTTTGTAATAGGGGAAATCACCGACCAACAGCACCCGCGCCCAGCCCAGATCATGCGCCCGGTTCAGGCATTTGCGCATCATGATCCCGCCCAGTCCCTCGCCCTGACGCGTCGGATGCACCGCCACCGGCCCCAGCAGGATCGCCAGCCTTTCACCCACCTTGACCGGCCAGTTGCGGATGCAACCGGCCAGGATTCCATCGGTGTCGCGGGCGATAAAGCAAAGCGGCGCAAGCGGTGGCACACCGTCACGCAGGCGGTAGGACGACAGCGCGGTTCGCCCCGGGGCAAAACAGCTGTCATAAAGCGCCTCGACCTCCCACAGTCGTCGGGGGTTTCCTGCACCAGATCGTACATGCCTGCGGTTGCCGCCCTTTCGGTCTGGTTCTTGCCTCGTGGCCACGCTACCCCTTGGCGGCTCGCTCGAAAAGGTCCGACATGTTCTACCGCCCGGAAAACGGTCACGGGTTGCCGCATAACCCCTTCAAGGCCGTGGTCAGCCCGCGCCCGATTGCCTGGGTGTCAACACGGGGATCCGGCGGGGCGGACAACCTCGCACCCTATTCGTTCTTCAATGCGGTGGCCGACGATCCGCCGCAGGTCATGTTCGCGTCAAGCGGGGCCAAACCCGACCGGGACGGGACCAAGGACACCCTCGCCCAGATCCGCGAAACGGACGTGTTCTGCGTCAATATTGTCAGCTTTGCCCTGACCGAGGCGATGAACACGACATCGGGCAACTGGGACGCTGCGGTTGACGAATTCGCCCTCGCCGGGTTGGACAAGGCGGACTGCGACACCATCCCCTGCCCCCGCGTCGCCGCCGCCCCGGCGTCGCTGGAGTGCCGGATGACGCAGGTGGTGCAACTTGAAGGCACACACAACGCAATGATCCTTGGCCGCGTGACGGGTGTGCATCTGCGCGACGATTGCATCGTGGACGGACGGTTCGACGTGACCCGCTATCAGCCCCTCGCCCGCCTCGGCTATCATGACTACGCCGTGGTGCGCGAGGTGTTCGGGCTGAAACGTCCCAAGAGATGATATTTTGCGTCATCCCCAAGGAACGGGTTCATCCATCAGCACCTGACCGAATACATTCTCGCGGTGCCAGCGCAGGTCCTCGGGGTGAGGCCAGTCCCGCTGTTCCGGCGGCATCAGCAGCCTGCCACCGGGGTGGATCAGACGCTGCACCACATCGCCCGGCACCTTGTTGCGCGATATGAGGATCGTCGCATTGTCCGCCGCTACCGAAATCAGGCCCCGGTCGAACATCCAGTGCAGCGTCCCCGACAGGGCCAACCCATTGCGGACAGAATCGCTGCCTTGCGCCTCGACCGGGCGGATGTGCGCCGCCTGCACCTCGGGCCGCCCGCCACCGTTGCGCAACTGCAGCCCGGACATCGCGCAGCGATAACCATAAGCTCTGCGGACCTTGCGGCGAAAGGCGACATCGCGATACGGGCGGCGGGTTAGACGTTCAAGGATCGGACGGTCGAACGGCGCGACCTTGTCGGCAAAATCATGGGACGCGGTGCTGTATCGGGCCGCCTCTTGGGCCTCGAGATCCTGCGGCAGACCCAGATTGACGATCTGGGCGAAATCTGCATCGGGTAACCGGCGCACCGCAAGCTGTTGCGCACCGCCGGCCTTGGGCATGCCAAACGCATCGGTCAAGGCGGCTTCTAGCGGGCGGCCATCGATCAGCCGGGGCACCTCGGTGTCGAATGGCAGATAGCTGCCCGGCGCGATCAGGGCCAGAAATCTGTCGGGCACCCCGGGCTTTGGGATGATCCGGTCGATTCGGGCCACAGCGAAATAGCCGCGCGGACCTGCCTTGACGGGTTCGTAATAGACCGCCCAGTCGCCTTCGGCCTCTTGCATGGCTTTGAGATAGGTCTTGGGGAAATCATAGCGGGTATCGGGCTCGTCATCGTAGATCGACGCCGCCTTGTGCATGAGAACCAGCTTGACCATGCCCGGACAAAGCCGCGTCCGGCGCCACTTGGCAAGCAGATTCCGCGTCGCCTAATGCCCGCCGATAATCCCCGTCCGCACCCCGTAGTCCACCGCGACCCCGTAATCGGGGTCGTCGTCGCTGTCGACGATCAGGTGCCCGGCGCGGGACAGCAGGCGGTGACAGTCCGGGGTCAGGTGGCGCAACTGGATACGCTTGCCGGCGGTCTCGTATTTCAGCGCCACCGATTCAATCGCCTGCAAGGCCGATTGATCGACCACCCGGCTGGCGTTGAAATCAACGATCACCACTTCGGGGTCGGCGTCGATGGTGAACAGTTCGGCAAAGCCGTCGGACGAGCCAAAAAATAACGGGCCGCTGATCTTGTAGATCTTCGCGCCATCTGCCGTGATCTCTGTATTGGCGTAGATACGCCGCGCGTTGTTCCAGGCGTAGGCCAGTGCCGACACGATCACCCCGACTACGACTGCTGTCGCGAGGTCGGTCGCGACGGTGACGATGGTCACAAGGATTGTCACGAAGGCATCGGTGCGCGGCACCTTCCTCAGGATCGTCAGGCTGTTCCAGGCAAAGGTCCCGATCACCACCATGAACATGACGCCGACCAGCGCGGCCAGCGGGATCTGTTCGATCAGGCCGCTGGCGAACAGGATGAAGGCCAGCAGGAACAGTGCCGACACGACCCCGGCAATGCGCGTGCGGCCGCCAGATTTGACGTTGATCATCGATTGGCCGATCATCGCGCAACCGCCCATGCCGCCAAAGACACCGGTGACCGTATTGGCGACCCCTTGGGCAATACATTCCTGCGAAGCACCGCCGCGCCGCCCGGTCATTTCGCCGACAAGGTTCAGGGTCAGCAGGCTTTCGATCAGCCCAATGGCGGACAGGATCAGGGCATAGGGCAGGATGATCGTGAAGGTCTCGAAGGTCAGCGGCACGGCGGGCAGATGGAACGCCGGCAGGCCCCCGGCGATCGAGGCCAGATCGCCGACGCGCGGCACGTCAAGTCCGCTGACAATGACCAGAATTGCGACCAGACCGATCCCGGCCAGCGGTGCCGGAAAGGCCTTGGTTACGCGTGGTGTCAGCCAGATAATGGCCATTGTAAGCACGACCAGCCCCAGCATCAACGCCAGTGGCCAGCCCGACAACCATTCGCCCCCCGAGATGCCATGCCCGGACGTCGGCGCGTCAATTCCCGCTGTACCCGGCACCTTGAATTGGCTCAACTGCGCCAGAAAGATCACGATCGCCAACCCGTTGACGAAGCCCAGCATCACTGGGTGCGGCACCAGGCGGATGAACTTGCCCCAGTGCATGAAGCCGACGAACAACTGGATCAGCCCCATCAGAACGACCGTGGCAAACAGGTATTCGACGCCGTGCTGCGCGACCAGGCTGACCATGACCACCGCCAGCGCCCCCGTCGCCCCGGAGATCATTCCCGGACGCCCACCCATGGAAGCCGTAATGAATCCCATGAAGACAGCCGCCCAGAGTCCGATCAACGGGTCCACGCCAGCCGCAAAC